>JBKJOI010000859.1:0-4904 GCA_046595695.1 Haliangiales bacterium
CCGGCGCCGGAGTCGTCGTAGACGTCCCGGCGTGTAAGCCCCGACGACTGAAGTCCTCAGCTGCTTGCGTGGCATGTTCCTCCGCGGGTCGCTTGTGTCATCCGCGGGCGACAGGAAGCTTGTCGCACCGTCTACACCCTGCGGCCGTGCTCGGTGCCGCCCGACATCCGGCTCTTCGTCTCGGCCGATCCGACCCTCGGAGGAACATGCCACGCAAGCAGCTGAGGACTTCAGTCGTCGGGGCTTACACGCCGGGACGTCTACGACGACTCCGGCGCCGGCAGCGGCGCCTGAACCATCGGTAGAGCAATGGTGAACACCGCGCCGTGCCCGGGTGGGCTCGCCGCGGTGATGGTGCCGCCGTGGGCCTCGACGATGCGGCGCGCGATCGCCAAGCCGAGCCCCGTCCCGCCGCGCCGGCGTGAGCGGTCGGCGGTGTAGAACTGCTCGAAGATGCGCGGCAGATCCTGAGGCTCGATGCCCGGACCCTCGTCCGAGATGGCCATGGTCGCACTCGCCCCTTGCTGCTTGCTCTCGATCACGATGGTCGAGCCCCGCGGCGCGAACTTGAGCGCGTTGTCGAGCACGTTGAGGAGCGCCCGCAACATGCGCTCGACGTCCACCGCGACGAGTAGGTCGTCGGCGCGCACCGCTATCGTGACCTCGCTCGAGCTCGTGCGCGTCTCCATGGCGCGCGCGGCCCGCTCGACGAGGTGGCGCAAGGAGGTCTGCTGCCGCTCGATGGGCACCACGCCCGCCTCGAGCCGTCCGAGATCGAGCAGCTCCTGGATGCGCGTCGTCATGCGCCGTGTCTCGCCCAGAGCGGTCTCGAGGAAGCGCGTGCGCAGCTCGGGATCCTCGCCCGCGCCCTGCAGGAGCGCCTCGATGGTCACGTGCACGTTCGAGATGGGCGTGCGCAGCTCGTGCGACGCGTTGACGAGGAAGCTGCGCCGCTCGTCGTCGAGCGTCTTCAGGCGCGCGCCCATCTGGTTGAGCTGGCGGGCCAGCTCGCCCAGCTCGTCCGGCCGGGCGATCTCGAGCCGGCCGCCGAATTCGCCCTTGCCCAGGCTGAGCGCGAAGTCGCGCATGCGCTGGATCGGCCGCGCCAGGCCGCGCGCGACCACCGCGGTGATGACCGCGCAGACCGCGAAGGTCAGCAGCAGCGCCCCGACGAGGGCGAGCCGGGCGCCACGCCGCTGGGCGTTGAACTCGGTGAGCGCCTGCGAGATGCGCAGCACACCCACCAGCTTGCCGTCGCGCACCAGCGGGCGCGACTCGAACAGGCGCTCCTCGCCGCCGCGCAAGCCGACGGCCCTGCCGGCGACGGCCGTACCGCCGAGCGCCGCGCGTACGTCGGGGACGCGCCCCCAGTCGCGCAGGTCATCGGCGTCCGCGACGTCGGAGCTCGCGACCAGCGCGCCCGCGGGCGAGAACAGCCGCAGCGTGACGCCTTCCTGGACGCCATAGCGCTGCACGATCAGCCGCGCGCGCACCAGATCGCCAGCTTCCATCCACTCGGCGACCGTCTCGCCGGCCGAGGTCATGTGTGCATCGAGGTCGGCGCGCTCGGAGGCCAGGAAGAAGCGCTCGAACGAGGCCAGGATGTAGATGCCGAGGGGCAGGATTGCCAGCCCGGTGATGCCCAGGTAGGTAAGGGTCAGCCGGGTGCCGAGCTTCACACCGTCTCCGCGAACTGGAACCCGATCCCAGGGATCGTGAGCACGTATCGCGGCTGTGACGGGTCGGGTTCGATCTTCTCGCGCAGGCCACGGATGTGCGCGTCGAGCATGATCAACGCGTCATGTGGGCGGGCGCTCCAGATGCGCGTGATGAGCTCGGTGCGCGTCACGACCTTGCCCGCGTAGGTGACGAGTAGGCGCAGGAGGCCGTACTCTTCGGGCGAGAGCGCCAGCGGTTGGCCGGCGAGGAAGGCCCGGGCGCTCGCCAGCTCGATGATGATCGGTCCCTGCGCGAGGGTGCCAGTGATCGCCGCACCGGCCGGCTCGCTAGCGGCGGCCGGCGCGGGAGCGCGTCGGACCAGCTCCTCCATCCGGGCCACCAGCTCGCGGTCGGCCTCGAGCAGCCGCTCGGCGCTGGCACGACGGCGCATCATGGCGGCGACGCGCGCCAGCAACTCGCGCGTGTCGAAGGGCTTGGTCAGGTAGTCGTCGGCCCCCAGCTCGAGGCCGCCGATCTTGTCGCTGGTCTGGTCCTTGGCGGTCAAGAGGACGATCGGCACATCGGAGAACCCGCGGATGCGGCGGCAGACCTCCATACCGTCGACGCCGGGCAGCATGACGTCGAGAATGATCGCGTCGAGCTTCTCGGTCTCGGCGATGGCGAGCGCGGTCACGCCATCCTCGGCGGTGAGCACGCCGTAGCCCTCTTTGGCGAGCGCGTAGGTCAGGCTCTGGCGCAGCGGAGCTTCATCGTCGACGAGGAGGATACGCGGCATGCTTTCCCAGTCTAAGCAGGTGTCCAGGCCGACGCCACCTGCAGTTCCAGAGCGCCCACGCCGCCGAATGGCGTCCCCGCGTGACAGACACCGAGTTGATACGGCACCATGAACGCATGAGCGTTTGGCTCCTGGTCGGCGCGTGCGTCCTGCTGCCACCGCTCTGGGCGGCTGCCATCGTGCACACGATTCGTCGCCACGAACGACGGCGAGCTCGCCTGCAACGGAGCAAAACGTCCCGGCCCGACTACACCATCTGAGCTAGCGCGCATCGTCGACGAGTCGCGTGCCCAGATAGCGCTCGGCGCCATCCGCAAAGACGACCACGATGCGGCGTCCCTGGCTCTCGTCGCGCTCGCACAGGCGGAGCACCGCGGCGAGGGCTGCACCGGAGGAGATCCCCACGAGAAGGCCTTCCTCTCGCGCGATGCGGCGCGCAGCGTCCAGACTCTCCTCTTCGCCGACGGCGATGACTTCATCGAGCAAGCCACGATCCAGGATGCTCGGAACGAAGCCCGCGCCGATGCCGGCGAGGATGTGGCTCCCGATCGGACCGCCGGTCAGCGTCGCCGCCGCGCTGGGCTCGACGCCGACGACACGAGTCGAGGGCGATCGACGTTTGAGCAACCGACCCACTCCCGTCACCGTGCCGCCGGTTCCGATGCCGGCCACGAAGATGTCCACCTGACCGCCGCTGTCGCTCCAGATCTCCTCCCCTGTCGTGCGCTCGTGAACCATCGGGTTTGCCGGATTGTCGAACTGCCGCAGCATGACCGTGCCGGGAACCGACTGGCAATAGAGCTCGGCCTGCTCGACCGCAGGCTGCATGAGCGCGCCCGGGGTGAGCAGGACCTGCGCACCGTAAGCGCGCAGCAGCGCGATGCGCGTGCTCGGCATGGCCTCGGGCATGGTCAGGACCAGCTGGTAGCCACGATGTGCGGCGACCATCGCGAGCGCGATGCCGGTGTTGCCGGAGGTGGGCTCGACGATGGTGGCACCCGAACGCAAGCGACCGCGAGCCTCGGCGTCGTCGACGAGCGCGATCGCCACACGGTCCTTCACACTACCGGCCGGATTCACATACTCGATCTTGGCCAGGATCTCACGGCTGGTCGCGCGCGAGATCCGGTCCAGCCGCACAAGTGGCGTGCGGCCCACCGTTCCCATGATCGACGTCGAGATCGCCATCTAGCGGCTCGGGCTCAGACGCGACACGAGATCCCAGAGCACCGCAGCGATGGCAGTAAGGATCACGATCGCGTGGATACGGCCCAGCGCTCGCCCCGAGATGCGTCGGGTGGCCAACGCTCCGAACTGCGCGCTGATGGTAGCGCCGACGAGCATCACGGTGGCAAGGCCGAGGTGCACATGGCCACGCAGCGCGTGAACGACCGTGCCGACCACCGCGGTGACGAACAGCACGACGATGCCCGTGCCGACCGCCTGCCGCATGGGGAACCCATAGCCATAGATGAGCACGGGATTGAGCGCGACGCCGCCGCCGATGCCGAGCAGGCCACTCAAGAACCCCAGGAGAAGACCGACCTGGGCGATCAGCAGCGCCGATACCGAGCGAAGCCCGACACGGGGCAGATCCATCGCGGGTCCCCATCGCACGCGCGAGAACGGACCAGGCCGCAGGTACTGCAGGACATCGATCTTCGCGCCGCCGTGTCGCCAGTAGTTCCACGCCACGAACGCCAGCAAGACCGCATAGCCGCTCTCGACCACCGCCGTCACCCACGGAATAGAGTGCATGCCGAGACGGATTGTACCGGCGCCGGCCAGATACGTGAGCAGGCGCGCGCCGGCTTCCACGCCGAGCAGGCAGCCGGGCACCATGAGCAGGTCGAAGCGAGCTTCACCTTGCTGCGCCTTGCTGTGGCGCAGGTACGACACGAGCGACGTGCCGATCATCTGGCACAGGCCGGTGCCCACGGCCATCGGCAAGGGGATGCGGAACACGACCACGAGCAAGGGCGTGAGCAGGAAGCCGCCGCCGATCCCGAACATCCCAGCGACGTAGCCGACGGCAATGCCGAGCATGGCCACGCCCACGATCGGGACCGAAACGCCATCGACGAGAAGTGCCGGCCCCATCACGGACGATCAGATCATGTAGTCGACCGGGGGCAGCCGGTCCTGCGGACTGGCGGCCACGCGTATGCGGTTCCATATATCGAACAGCCCGTACATGGTGGCCCCGATGGCGCATGGGACCACGACGCATTCGAGCGCATAGAACCAGGCTTGCATGCTCGACAGGATGCGTTGGTTGCCGCTGCAATGTAAATGGGTCGATGATGGACAGCACCATGAAGGCCTTGAACCCATCATGCGTCTGCCTATGCCACGGCCCGAACGCTCGCTTCCGGAGCGCTCGCGCCGGTCTGGTGCCCGCGCTCTCGGCGCGCAACGGCGCGCAAGCTCGCGCCATCCCGAACCCACG
>JBKJOI010000955.1:0-5399 GCA_046595695.1 Haliangiales bacterium
AGTTCGACGGCGCGCCCGCGGTGATCGCGGTCGCCCGTGATGTCGCCGACCGGCAGCGCGCCGAGACGCTGCGGGCCGGCGAGGGCAACGTGCTCAAGCTCATCGCCACCGACGCGCCGCTCGCCAGCGTGCTCGACGAGCTGTGCCGGCTGGTCGAGCGCCTGTCGCCCGGGCTGCGCTGCTGGTTCGAGCTGGCCGAGCTCGAGGCCGGCCCGGCGCGTGCGCGACCCCGCCCGGGCGGCGGCGAGGCGCTGGTGGCCACGCCGATCCCGGCCGCCGACGGCGGCACCCTGGGCGCGTTCGTGAGCGCGAGCGAGCGCGGCGAGGCCGCGCTCGCCGGCGCGGGCGGGCTGATCGGCCGCGTCGTCGACCTGGCCGGCATCGCGATCGCGCGCCGCCGCGCCGAGGCGCAGCTGCTGGTCTCCGACCGCATGGCCTCGGTGGGCACGCTCGCCGCCGGCGTCGCGCACGAGATCAACAACCCGCTCGCGGTGGTCGCGACCTCGCTCGAGTGGATGGCCGGCCGGCTGGGCGAGAGCGCGGCGGTGCTGGGCGAGCCGCTGCGCGAGGCCCGCGAGGCCGCCGAGCGCGTGCGCCTGATCGTGCGCGACCTCAAGGTGTTCTCGCACCCCGACATCGAGCAGCGCGAGGCGATCGACCTGCGCGTGATGCTGGAGAACACGCTGCGCATGGCCGGCAACGAGATCCGGCATCGCGCGGAGATCGTGCGCGACTACGGCCCGGTGCCGCTCGTGGAGGCCAACCAGGCGCGCATCGGCCAGGTGCTGCTCAACCTGGTGCTGAACGCCGCGCAGGCGATCCCGGAGGGGGGCCAGGCGCGCGAGCGCGGCGACGAGCCCGGCGTGCACACCATCCGGGTGTGCACGCGCACCGAAGTGGGCGGCCGCGCGGTCGTCGAGATCCACGACACCGGCGCCGGGATGTCGCCCGAGACGCAGCGCCGCGCCTTCGATCCCTTCTTCACCACCAAGCCGATCGGGCAGGGCACCGGCCTCGGCCTGGCGATCTGCCGCGGCCTGGTCGCGGCCATGGGCGGCGAGATCCAGCTCGAGAGCGAGCTCGGCCGCGGCTCGTGTTTTCGGCTGCTCCTGCCCGCGGCGCCGGCGGACGCGCGGTCGGCCACACCTTCCGCCGAGGACGCCGCACCCGGGCTGGCGGGCGCGGCGCGCACCGGGACGGTGCTCGTGGTAGACGACGAGCCGCACGTGGGCGGTGCGCTCGTCCGCGTGCTCGCACCGCCCCACGACGTCATTCTGGTCGCCGACGCCCGCGAGGCGCTGGCGCTCCTGCGCGCCGGCCGCCGCTTCGACGTGGTGCTCTGCGACCTCATGATGCCGCACGTCACCGGGATGGACCTCTACCACGAGCTCGCCCAGCTGGCGCCCGCACAGGCCGCCCGCGTCGTCTTCATGACCGGCGGTGCGTTCACGCCGCGCGCGCGCCGCTTCCTCGAAGACGTCTCCAACCCGCGCCTCGAGAAGCCGTTCAAGGCCGACGACCTGCTCGCGATCGTGACCGCGCTGCTCAGCAGTAGCCCCCTCGGCGCTTCTTGACGCTCCACGTCATGTGAGGCACACCTAGCGGACGATGTCGTCCGCTCCGTCGTCCAAGACCCAGGATCTCCTCATCGGCCTCATGGAGGAGCGAATCCTCGTCCTGGACGGCGCGATGGGCACGATGATCCAGCGCCACAAGCTGGTCGAGGCCGACTACCGCGGCACCCGCTTCGCGAAGCACCACCGCGACCTGAAGGGCAACAGCGACATCCTGTGCCTGCCCCGGCCCGACGTGATCCCCGGGATCCACGCCCAGTACCTGGACGCCGGCGCCGACATCATCGAGACCAACACCTTCACCGGCACGTCGATCGCGCAGGCCGACTACGGCCTCGAGTCGATCGTTCGCGAGCTGAACCGCGCCGCCGCCACGCTGGCGCGCGAGGCTGCCGACGACGCCATGCGCACGTCGCCGGCGCGGCCGCGCTTCGTCGCCGGCTCGATCGGGCCGCTCAACATCACGCTGTCCCTGTCGACCGACGTGAACGACCCGTCGCGCCGCCCGGTCACCTTCGACCAGGTGCGCGAGGCCTACAAGGAGCAGATCCACGGCCTCATCGACGGCGGCGTCGACGTGCTGCTGGCCGAGACCGTGACCGATACGCTGAACGCCAAGGGCTGCATCGTCGCGATCGAGGAGGTCTTCGACGAGCGCGGCGTCCGCCTGCCGGTCATGATGTCGCTGACCATCATCGACAAGAGCGGCCGGACGCTCTCGGGGCAGACCATCGAGGCCTTCCTCACCAGCATCCAGCACGTGCGCCCGCTGACCGTGGGCATCAACTGCTCGCTGGGCGCCGCCGAGATGCGGCCGTTCCTGGCCGATCTGGCCGCCGCCGCCGATGTGCGCGTGTCCTGCTACCCGAACGCCGGGCTGCCCAACGCCTTCGGCGAGTACGACCAGGAGGCGGCCACGACCGGCACCCTGCTCGGCGAGTTCGCGCAAGCGGGCTTCCTGAACATCGCCGGCGGCTGCTGCGGCACCACCCCGGATCACATCCGCGCCATCGCCGAGGCGGTCGGCCAGGCGCGCCCGCGCACCATCCCGAGCCTGCCGCGGGTGACCCGCTACGCCGGCCTCGAGCCGCTCACCGTGCTGCCCGACGCGAACTTCTTGATGATCGGCGAGCGCACCAACATCACCGGCTCGGCGCGCTTCGCCGACCTCATCAGGAAGTCCGACTTCGGCACCGCGCTCGAGGTCGCGCTCGACCAGGTGCGCGGCGGCGCCAACATCCTGGACGTCAACATGGACGAGGGCATGATCGACGGCGAGGCGGCGATGACCCGGTTCTTGAACCTGGTCGCCACCGAGCCGGAGATCGCGCGCCTGCCCATCATGATCGACAGCTCCAAGTGGAGCGTGATCGAGGCGGGCCTGAAGTGCGTGCAGGGCAAGGGCATCGTGAACTCGATCTCGCTCAAGGAGGGCGAGGCCGACTTCCTGCAGAAGGCGCGGCTGGCGCGCCGCTACGGCTGCGCCATGGTCGTCATGGCCTTCGACGAGGTCGGCCAGGCCGACACCGCGCAGCGCAAGGTCGACATCTGCGAGCGCGCCTACAAGCTGCTCACCGAGCAGGCGGGCGTCGCGCCCGAGGACATCATCTTCGACCCCAACATCCTGGCCATCGCCACCGGGATCGAGGAGCACGACGAGTTCGCCAAGGCCTTCATCGAGGCCACGTCGGAGATCAAGCGGCGCTGCCCGGGCGTGAAGATCTCGGGCGGCGTGTCCAACCTGTCGTTCTCCTTTCGCGGCAACAACATCGTGCGCGAGGCCATGCACTCGGCGTTCCTGTTCCAGGCCATCAAGGCCGGCATGGACATGGGCATCGTCAACGCCGGCCAGCTGGTCGTCTACGAGGACATCCCGCCCGAGCTGCTCGAGCGCGTCGAGGACGTGATCTTCGCGCGGCGCAAGGACGCGACCGAGCGCATGGTCGAGTACGCCGAGCAGGTGAAGGGCAAGGGCAAGAAGCGCGAGATCGACCTGTCCTGGCGCGACGCGCCGGTCGAGAAGCGCCTGTCACACGCGCTCGTCCACGGCGTCGTCGACTTCATCGAGATCGACTGCGAGGAGGCGCGCACCACGAAGTACCCGCGGCCGCTCGAGATCATCGAGGGTCCGCTCATGGACGGCATGAAGGTCGTCGGCGACCTGTTCGGCGCCGGCAAGATGTTCCTGCCCCAGGTGGTCAAGAGCGCGCGCGCGATGAAGCGCGCGGTCGCCTACCTCCTGCCGTTCATGGAAGAGGAGAAGCGGCGCACCGGCGCGGCGGCCAAGGCCAACGGCAAGATCGTCATGGCCACGGTCAAGGGCGACGTCCACGACATCGGCAAGAACATCGTCGGCGTGGTGCTCGGCTGCAACAGCTACGACGTCGTCGATCTGGGCGTCATGGTGCCGCTCGACAAGATCCTGCAGACCGCGGTCGACGAGAAGGCTGACGCGATCGGGCTCTCGGGCCTGATCACGCCGTCGCTCGACGAGATGGTCACCGTGGCCAAGGAGATGCAGCGGCGCGGCATGACGCTGCCGCTCTTGATCGGCGGCGCCACCACCAGCCGGCAGCACACCGCGGTCAAGATCGCGCCCGAGTACGCGCAGACGACCGTGCATGTGCTCGACGCCTCGCGCGCGGTCGGCGTGGTCTCGGCGCTGCTCGACCCCAGGCGCAAGCCCGAGCTCGACGCCCAGAATCGCCTCGACCAGGAAGAGCTGCGCCGGCTGCACGCGAAGAAGCGCGAGAAGCCGCTCCTGCCCTACCCGCAGGCGGTGGCGAAGAAGGCCAAGCTCAGCTTCGACGACCTGCCGCAGCCCGAGTTCATCGGTGTGCGGGTGCTCGAGGACTTCCCGCTCGCCGAGATCGTCCCGTTCATCGACTGGACGTTCTTCTTCACCGCGTGGGAGCTGACCGGGAAGTTTCCGGCCATCCTGGATCACCCGCGCCACGGCGCCGCGGCGCGCGAGCTGTACGAGAACGCGCGCACCCTCCTCGACCAGATCGTCGCCCAGAAGCAGCTCACCGCGAAGGCGGTCTACGGCTTCTGGCCGGCGGCCTCGGTCGGCGACGACATCGTGCTGTTCGACGACGCGGCGCGCACGCGCGAGCGCGCCCGCTTCCACTTCCTGCGCCAGCAGCAGCTCAAGGACGACGACAAGCCGTACACGGCGATGGCCGACTTCGTCGCGCCGCTCGAGTCGGGGCTGCCGGACCACGTGGGCGCGTTCGCGGTCACCGCCGGCCTGGGCGCGGACGAGCTGGCCCGGGCCTACGAGGCCAAGCTGGACGACTACTCGGCGATCCTGGTGAAGGCGCTCGCCGATCGCCTCGCCGAGGCGTTCACCGAGCTCCTGCACGCGCGCGTGCGCCGCGAGTGGGGCTACGGCGCGGCCGAGCAGCTCAGCCGCGAGGACATCATTGCCGAGAAGTACCGCGGCATCCGGCCGGCCTTCGGCTACCCGGCGTGCCCCGACCACACCGAGAAGCGCACCCTGTTCGAGATCCTGGGCGCCGAGCGCGCCGGCCTGAGCCTCACCGAGAACTACGCGATGTGGCCGGCCGCCAGCGTGAGCGGCATGTACCTGGCGCACCCGCAGGCGCGCTACTTCAACCTGGGGCGCGTCGGCCGCGATCAGGTCGAGCTCTACGCCGAGCGCAAGCAGCTGCCGCTGGCCGAGATCGAGCGCTGGCTGGCGCCGAACCTGGGCTACGAGAAGTAGCGGCCTACCGCAGGCGGCTGCCGAGCAGCTTCCGCGCCTTCTGCTGCGCGATCGTCTGCTCGGGGACGAGCTCGGGGATCACGTCCACCGGGGTCTCG
>JBKJOI010000018.1:0-8951 GCA_046595695.1 Haliangiales bacterium
CTTCACCGCGTCCGCCTTGAACTCCTTCGTGAACGACCTTCGCTTCCGTGCCATGGGGACCTCTCGCGGCGCATCTTCGCGCCTTCTCGGGTGTCCACCAAGGCGGGGGAGGTTCAGACACCGAACGACGGCACTCGCACGTCGCCCTGGGGCTGTTCGGGTGGAATTGCGTGTTGCGCGCCGGGGCGTCCATCGACGGAGACGGTCGATTGCTCGGGCCGGTAGACGTACGGCTCGGAGTCGCACAACCGGTGGGAACGGAGATCAAGGCGGCGACGGCCGTCCCGAACAGCAGGGATCCGTATCGATGGTTCACCGTACGCATTCCGGTCCTCCTGGCAGGTGCGTCACCGCTAGCCGCAAACGGCGTTCCGTGCGGGACGAAGACAGGTCGCGCCGGGAACGCTGCTTCATCGCGGCTTGGCACGTGCGTCGCAGTCGTCCCGACGCGAGCGCGAGCTCATTCGAGGAGGCCACCATGTTCGTCCGAGAGTTGATGACCCAGAATCCCCGGAGCTGTGACATGAACGACAACCTCGATGCGGCGGCGCGCGCGATGTGGGAGAGCGACTGTGGCGCTATCCCGATTGTCGACGACGGAGGTCGCGTCGTCGGGATCGTGACGGATCGTGACATCTGCATGGCCGCATACACCCAGGGGCAGCCGCTCTGGTACATTCCGGTGGATGTGGCGATGGCCAAGGATGTGTTCACGTGCCGCGCCGACGACGGAGTCGACGTCGCCGAGCGAGCCATGCGCAATGCGCGCATCCGGCGGCTGCCGGTCGTCGATCAGGACAACCGGCTCGTCGGCATGCTGTCGCTGAACGACCTCGCGCGAGAGGCCGTCCACAACGGCCACAGCGGCGCGCCACGCAACGCCGACGTGACCCAGACCTTGGCCGCCATCTGCGAGCCCCGTTTTCAGGTGGCGCGCGCGGTGACTTCGCCGGAATCGAGGCCATCGTCTTAGCCACCGGCATGTGCCGCGCCGCTTCATGCCCGCGGTGCCGTCGCGATCGAGGCCGGTGAAGCGGGCCTCTGCGCACAGGTTCTCGCGGCCGGTCACGCACGACGGGCAGGCCCCACAAGCTTCACCAATCCACGCCACGCCCACGCGTGCGCCGATGCGGCCACGATCGACGCCCGCACCCGCCTCGATCACGGTGCCGACGATCGGATGACCCGGCACGATCTGGGCGCGCGCCGTGGCTAGCTCGTTGTCGAGCACGTGCAGGTCGGTCCGGCAAACGCCGCACGCTTCGACCTGGATCAACACTTCGTCCCGGCCAGCCGCAGGACGCAGCACTTCCGTGACCCTACCCCGGTGGATGTTTGTATGATGACATAGGCGCGCATGTGACTCCTCCGAGTAACGTCAGCGCGCCGGGTGTTGCGATGCCCGCTAACGAGTGGCAAGCGGTCGCGAGGCGGCACCACGAATGCATGAGTGCACGCCATGATCGCCGCACCACTGCTTCGCTACCTGGAAGATCACCACACCCGGTACCACGTCCACACGCACGAGCCGCGCTCCACCGCGTCAGAAATCGCTCACGCCACGCATGTTCCAGGTAGGTGCTTTGCCAAGAGTGTATTGCTGCACGTCCATGACCGTCCGCCCGGGCGGATGATCCTGGCTGTCGTTCCCGCGGACAGAGAGGTCGACCTCTCCAGGCTACACGCTCAGCTGGGTTTTCCCGTCGCGCTGGCAGACGAGAGTTCGATGCAGCTCGTCTTCCCTGGCTACGACCCCGGCACGCTTCCGCCCATCGGTGAGCTCGCCGTGCAGCAGGTTCCCGTGTTCGTGGACACCGAGCTCAGCAAGGCCACCGGCATCGCGTTCAACGGAGGCACGTCGACCGAGATTGTCGAGATGCCCTGGACGGAGTACGCGCGCATCACGAAGCACACGCTCGTCGATTGCGGATGCGCTCCCGATGACCCCGAACGTACGTCTCGTACGACCGGCTAACTAGACCCGAGCTACGCCCGCTGAGCCGGGTCTCGCGCAAATGCAGTCGGAACGCATCGGCCGTGATGGCGAAGCCCTCGGGCACCCTGACTCCCGTCGGCTCCGAGCAACGACGGGGTCAGATGCGAGCGCGCGTCGAAGCGTGCTCTCGACGTGCGCTCACGGCCGCAACCTCAGGCGGAGTAGGCGACGGTCATCTTGTCCACGACCTGGGTCACGCCCGGCGCGGCCCAGGCGGCGTTGGTTGCATCGTGGATCGACTGCCAGGACGACGCGTGTCCCGTGAGGGTGACCTTGCCGTCGGAGATCTCGACGTGGATGCCCTTCGCGTCCGCGGTCGCCTGGCGCTTGAGCGCCTCCTGGACCTTCTCCTTCACCTCAGCCACCGAGGCCTGGGGCAAGAGCGTGACATTGTTGGAGACGCTAGTTACGCCCATGAGGAAGCGTACGGCGTGCTCCGCGGCCTCGCGCTGATAGTTCCACTGCACCTTGCCATCGAGCGTGACGGCGCCGCGCTCGACCTTGGCGGTGACCTCCCTGGGTACGCACACATCCCAGGTGAGCGCGTTCTGCACGGCGTTGCCAATCTCGGTGTCGTTGCGCTTGTGGTCGGTCAATACCTTGACGGCGAGGTCTTGCGCGACGGTGCGCACGCCGCCGACGCGCTTGGTCGCAGCCTCGGCGGCCCACTTCTCACCGTAGGTGTCGACTGTGCCCATGAGCGTGACGACGCCCTTGTTCACGGTGACGCCAATTTGCGCCGGGTTGATCTTGGGATCCCAGCGCAGCTCGGATTCGATGTCGGCCTTCAGCTGCAGATCGGTCTTGGTCATTGTGTGCTCCTTACGACGTCAAATGGGTTCGAGTACCTGACGGCACTAAGGGCAAGCATGAAGCGTGCCGTGACGATCGAGCGGATTGCCGCTCTTGCACTACGACCCACGCCGGCAGACGGCGGCCCGGGTCCACTGACGAGGCACGCGTTCCGGGCGCGAGCGGCACGCATCGTGCCCCCTCGACGTCCTCGACCGCGGCGCGCGCTCTCGTGGTCCCCTTCGATGGTCATCCGATGGGCCAGCCGCAGGTAGGCGTGGAGCACGTCGTCGGAGCGGCCCGTCACGAGCGCCTCGGTCAGCTGCTCGCCCGTCGGGCGCTCGCTGCGTCCCCGGCACACGCCCACGTCATCGCCGAAGTCGAGCGGCCGCGTGCGATCGGGCGATGGCGGCGCGCCGACCTCGAGCGTGACGTGCTGCTCCGACGCTTGCACCGCAGCCGCGACCGCCGCGCGCATCTGCCGGGCGCTGGCGAAGCGCGCGATCGGGTCCTTGTGCAGGGCCCGGCGTACCAGCTCGTCGAACGCTGGCGCAAACACCGCGGACAGGGGGAGCGGAACTTCGAACACCTGCTTCTTCACCACCGACTCGGGCGTCGCACCCCCGAACGGCGGCGCGCCCACACCAGCTCGTAGATCAGCACGCCCACCGCATACAGGTCGCCGGTCACGCTCGGGGCCTCGCCGGCCACGAGCTCGGGCGCCATGTACTCGGGCGTGCCGCACACCTCGTCGAGCACGTGCGGCTTGCCGTCGGAGTACGCGCGACGCGCCAGGCCGAGGTCGACGAGCATGATGCGCTCATCAGCGCCGACCAGGACGTTGGCGGCCTTGATGTCGCCGTGAACCCAGCCCTCATCGTGCATCGCCGCCACACACCCAGCAGACCGCAGACCAGCTCGGCCGCACGATCGAGCGTCATGGCGTGACCGCCACGTGTCGCTTCGGCCATCGACGTACCGCTGACCCACTCCATCACGATGTACGGCGTGCCGCGGTCGACGCCTTCGGCGATCAGCCGCGGAATGCCAAGCACATGCAGGGCAGCGAGCGCGCCGATCTCCGAGCGCCAGCGGCTGAGCGGGCGACGCGTCCCGGTGAACTCGGTTGCGAGCTGCTTGGCGGCGACGGTTTCGCCGCTGCTCAGGTCGCAGGCGCGGAAGACCCGGCCCATTCCGCCGCGCCCGACCATCTCGACTAGCTGATGAGGTCGGCGCTCTCTCGCGCCACGTCGGTGCCGCGCTCGCCCATGGCGACGCCGATGTGAGCGGCCGAAGCGCCGGTGCGTCGTTGGCACGAGCCGTCGAAGAGCGCATCGATCGATCCTTCCGGCTGTCGCCGATCAAGCCCCTCTGCGAGGGCCTCACCTCGAACGAAGGGCGACAACTATCAGACGTCTTCCGCCACCATGTCGATGGCCCCGCATGGGCACTCCTTGGCGCACAGACCGCAGCCCTTGCAGAAGTCGTAGTCGAAGCGGAAGCCCAGCCCCGGGCCCAGCTTGATGACCGCGTTGTCCGGGCAGACCCCGAAGCAGTTGTCGCACTCGAAGCAGTTGCCGCACGACAGACAGCGGCGCGCCTCGAGCAGCGCGGTCGACTCGTCCAGGCCACCGTGGACCTCCTCGAAGGTGGTGCGCCGGCGCAGCCCGTCGAGCGTCGGCTGCAGCGCGCGATCGGCGTCGCTATAGTACCAGGGGTTGAGCCGTTCGGCCGTGGCCGGCGCATGCTTGGGCTCGGTCACGAGGGACTCGCCGCGCAGGTAGGCGTCGATGTGGCGCGCCGCCTTCTTGCCGTGGCCGACCGCGACCGTGATCGTCCGCTCCGCCGGTACCATGTCGCCGCCGCAGAAGAGCCCGGGGAACCCGGTCTGCAGATCGTCGCCGACCTTGACCGAACCGTCGGGGGTGAGCTCGACGCCGGGAGTCTGCGCGATCGGCGTGAGGTCCACGCCCTGCCCCAGCGCCAGCACCAGCACATCGCCGCGCAGGCACTCGATCTCGCCGGTGGGCTGCGGGAAGCCGTCCTCGCCCAGCACCATCTTCTCGACCGTGATGGTGCCCTCGCCCAGCGACTTCACCGTGGTCAGCCAGCGCACGATCACGCCCTCCTCGAGGGCCTCGCGCAGCTCCTCCTCGTGGGCCGGCATCTGCGCCTGGGTGCGCCGGTACACGATGATCGTATCGTTCGCGCCCAGGCGCTTCGCGGTGCGCGCGACGTCGAGCGCGGTGTTGCCACCGCCATAGACGACCACGCGCCTGCCGAGCAGCGGTGCGTCCTCGCCTTGCTCGACCTCGCGCAGGAGCCCGATGGCATCGAGGATCCGGCTCGCGTCGACGGCGGGGATGTCGATGCGCTTGGCCAGGTGCGCGCCGATGGCGGCGAAGCAGGCGTGGAAGCCGCCCTCCTGCATGGCGCGCGGCAGGTCGGCCTCACGCACGCCCAGCTCGAGCTGCACGCCCAGCTCGACGATGCGCTGGATCTCGGCGTCGACGACGTCGCGCGGCAGGCGGTAGCGCGGGATGCCGTAGCGCATCATCCCGCCTGGCCGGTCCATGGCGTCGCGTAGCGTGACCGCGTGTCCGAGGCGCGCCAGGTGGTACGCCGCCGACAGGCCGCTCGGGCCGGCACCGACCACGAGCACGCGCTTGCCCGAGGCGGGCAGCGGCGGCGGCGCAGGCCAGCGCTCGCGCAGCGCCAGGTCACCGAGGAAGCGCTCGACCGCGTGGATGCTGACCGCCTGATCGAGCGTGGCGCGGTTGCACGCGCTCTCGCAGGTGTGGTAGCAGGCCCGGCCCATGATCGCGGGCAGCGGGTTGTCCTGCATCAGCGTCTCCCAGGCCCTGCGGTAGTCGCCGCTCTCGGCGTGGTACAGCCAGATCTGGATGTTCTCGCCCGCGGGGCAGGTCGTGTTGCACGGAGGCACGCGATCGACGTAGACCGGCCGCTGCACGCGCCACGACCCGGTGTGGTTGTGCAGGCTCGTGCCCGGGTCGAGCGTGATGGCGAAGGGCTTCATGGCGCACGCTCCGGCACGAGGTGAAAGCGGCGGATGTTCTCGTCGGCCATCAGCTGCAGCCGCGCCACGGCGGGGTGCACGCTGTCGCCGCGGAACAGGTGGGCGAAGCGTCTCTGCGGGCGCAGGTAGGTCTCGACCGGCACCAGCCGGCGGATCGGCTGCGCGCCGGTGACCTCGCCCTGCTCGGCCTCGAAGAGCGGCACGAGGCCACACTCCGACGCGGCCCGCGCGATCTGGATGGTCTCATCGGTGGCGATGCCCCAGCCGAGCGGGCACGGGACGTAGACGTGCAGGTAGCGCGCGCCATGGAACGACATCGCGCGCATCACCTTGGCCTCGAGGTCGTGCAGGTCGGCCACGCTCGCGGTCGCCACGTAGGGGATCCGGTGCGCCATGGCGATGAGCGGCAGGTTCTTGCCGGTGCCGAAGGGATTGCCCGGCTCCGGCCCGAGCGCCGGCGTCGTCGACGTGTGCGCCGCCGGCGGCGTCGCGCTCGAGCGCTGCACGCCGGTGTTCATGTAGCCCTCGTTGTCGTAGCAGACGTAGAGCACGTCGTCGTTGCGCTCGAACATGCCCGACAGGCAGCCGAAGCCGATGTCGGCGGTACCGCCGTCCCCCCCCTGCGCGAGCACGCGCACGCCGTCCTTGCGCTTGACGCGCAGGGCCGCGGCCACGCCGGTGGCGACCGCCGCCGCGTTGCCGAACAGTGAGTGCAGCCAGGGCAACTGCCACGCCGTCTCCGGGGAAGGCGTGGTGAACACCTCCAGGCAGCCGGTCGCGTTGACCACGAGCAGCTGGCCCGCGGTCGCGCGCATCGCGGCATCGAGCACGTAGCGAGCACCCAGCGCCTCGCCACAGCCCTGGCAGGCGCGGTGCCCCGAGGTGACCGCGTTGGCGCGATCCGCCGATGCCTGGACCGTCCGTCGCGACGGATCGAGCAGGCGGTTGCCGACGGTGAAGGTGCCGGTCTGATAGAACTTGATGGGTTGCTCGCTCATGGCGCCGGCCTCCAGCGCTCGACCTCGCGGTGAACCACCGCCTGGTCGAGATCGAGAAAGTGCAGGGACTCGAGCTCGCCCCGCGCCGAGGCCTCGAACACGCGTCGCAGCGAGGCGCGCACGACCGCGCGTCCGCCCAGCCCGGCGATCACGGTGTGCACGGGCAGCCCGCGGCCGGCGAGCGCCAGGCCCAGATCCGCGGCGAACGAGCCGCCCACACCCGGCGCAAGGTTGCGTTCGATGACCACGACGCGGCGCGCGCCCGCGAGCGCCGCGGCCAGCGCCGCGTGCGGAAACGGCCGGAACGAGCACAGCCCGACGGCGCCGATCTTCACGCCCCGCTCGCGCAGCTCGTCGACGACCACCTGGATGGTGCCGTTCACCGAGCCGAGGGCGACGACCACGGTCTCGGCGTCCTCGGTGCGGTAAGGGTGCAGGAGCGCAGCCGACGAGCGCCCCAGGCACGCGGTCAGCTCCTGCGCCAGCACGGGAAGGCGCGCGAGCGCCTGCAGGTGCTTGCGGTGGGCCAGGTAGCGCACCTCGGTGAAGGCCTCGGGACCGACCATCGCGCCGATGGTCACCGGCCGGGCCGCATCGAGCATCTGCACCGGGCGGTAGGGCGGCAGGAAGGCGTCGACCTCGGCCTGCGTGGGCACGTCGACGCGCTCGAAGCTGTGCGTGAGCACGAAGCCGTCCACGCACACCATCACCGGCAAGGAGAGCTCCTCGGCCAGGCGGAAGGCCAGGGGGTGCAGATCCACGGCCGCCTGGTTGTCGGCGGCAAAGAGCTGGATCCAGCCGGCGTCCTTCATCGACATCGCGTCGGAGTGGTCGTTCCAGATGTTGATGGGCGCACCGATGGCGCGGTTGCCCAGCGTCATCACGATGGGCAGACCGAGGCCGGAGGCGTTGTAGACCGCCTCGGCCATGAAGAGCAGGCCCTGGCTCGCGGTCGCGGTGTAGGCCCGCGCACCCGTCGCGGATGCCCCGATCGCGACCGACAGCGCGGAGAGCTCCGACTCGACGTTGATGAACTCGCAGCTCGCCAGCGAGCCCAGGCGGACCAGCTCGGCAAGGCCCTCGACGATGTGGGTCTGCGGCGTGATCGGGTAGGCGCAGATCACCTCGGGACGGCAGAGGGCGACCGCCTCGGCGATGGCGCGCGAGCACTCGATCTGCTTCAACACGGGGCACCGGCCGCGAAGGCGGCGGTGGCCGCCGCGACGTTCTGCTCACCGATGGCGCCGGGGAAGCGCTCACGAACCGCCTGGCAGACGGATTCGAGCCGCACCGCACCTGTCAAGGCGGCGAAGCCGCCCAGGAGCGCCGCGTTGGGCAGCGGCCGGCCGACGTGCTGGCGGGCCAGCTCGGTCGCAGAGACGCAGCGGGCGTGGCCGGGGTCGAGAGCGGCTGCCCAGTCGGCGAGACCGAGCGCAGCGAACCCGCGGCTCGAGTTCACCAGCACCCAGCCGTGCTCGGCCAGGCCCGCGAACACGTCGACCGAGCGCAGCAGGGTGGGATCCTGCACGATGACCACGTCGGGGTGCAGGACCGGCTCGTGCAGGCGAATCGGCGTGTCGGAGATCCGGCAGAACGACACCACCGGCGCGCCCGTACGCTCCGACCCGAAGCTGGGGAAGGCCTGCGCATGCTTGCCCTCCTTGAACGCGCTCACCGAGAGCAACTCGGCGGCCGTCACGACGCCCTGGCCGCCCCTTCCGTGGATGCGAATCTCGAGCACGCTGCACCTCCGCAGGCCGCTTCATTGCAACCGCGATGCCTGAGGGCCGCCGAGCGGCGCGCGGCCGGCACCTGCGGCGATCTGGAAGGGTCCCGAGGGGAGCGACGGCCGACGGGCGCAAGCTTTGCTCGCCCGCTCCAGCGCGCCGCATTTCTAGCGCGCAGCGAGACCTCCCTCGAACCGTGACGATTCGACGACCTGGCGCCGGCGCGGATCGGCCGTGCTAGTACCAGCGATCGGAAGTCCATTCCGGGTTCTACTCTCTCGGCGCCAGCGTCCAAGGAAAGCTGTCGAGGACGGTGGTGACCAACTCGTCGAGTTGCGCGCGGAACGGAGTGCGGTGCCAGCGGACGGCGTGGTCAGCCATGTCGAGGAGCCAGAGATGGA
>JBKJOI010000133.1:0-5301 GCA_046595695.1 Haliangiales bacterium
ATGCAGGAGCGTCAGGTCTCCATCGACGGCGTCACCCACCTGCTCGGCCCCGGCTTCATGGTGGTGGCCACGCAGAACCCGATCGAGCAGGAGGGCACCTACCCGCTACCCGAGGCGCAGCTCGACCGCTTCCTGTTCAAGGTGAACGTCACCTACCCGTCGCGTGACGAGGAGCGGCGCCTGGTCGCCATGCACGGCCACCGCACCGCGATGCCCTCGCTCGAGGCCTTCGGCATCCAGCCGGTGGCGTCGATCGATCACATCCTGGCCGCGCGCCAGACCGTCGCCCAGATCCGCCTCTCCGACGCGATGGTCGACTACATCGTCGACATCGTGCGCGCGACCCGCGATCGCAACACCCTGCTCGCGGGTGCGTCGCCGCGCTCGGCGACCATGATCGCGGCCTCGGTGCGCTCGTACGCAGCGCTGGCCGGACGCGACTTCGCCATCCCCGACGACGTCAAGGCGCTGGCCATCCCGGCGCTGCGCCACCGCGTGATCCTGGCGCCGGGCGCCGAGATCGAGGGCCTCACCACCGACACGCTGATCCGTCAGGTGCTGGAGCAGGTGCCGGCGCCGCGCTAGCGCGTGCGCCGTCCGCCCACTCACGATGCGACCGACGCTCAGGGCCGTGCTCCTCGTCGCGGGCGCCTTCCCCGTGGCGCTGCTCGCCGCGCTCGTGTCGACGCGGCTGTGGACGCTGTGGCTGGCCTACCTGGCGCTCGCGGTGCTGCTGGTCGGGATCGACGCGATCGTAGGCCTGCCGCGGCGAAGGCTCACGCTCGCCGCGCACGCGCCGCAGACGCTCTACATCGGCGACGCCACGCACGATCCGCTGCTGCTCGACCTGGGCTCGGCGCACCGCATCAGTGCCGATGTGGAGATCGCGCTCGAGCTGCACGAGGACTTCGCGCCGCAGCCGGCGCAGCTCGTGCGCGTACGCGCGGGCCGACCGGCGCGCGCGAGCGTGGTGCTGGCGCCGTCGCGGCGCGGCTCGCCCGCGGTGCACGCCGCGTGGCTGCGGTGGAGCGGCCCGCTCGGCCTGTGGCGCCGGCAGAAGCGCGTGCCCATCGACGAGCGCGTCGCCGTGGTGCCCAACACGCGCGCGGTGCGCGCCGCCGCCATCCGCTTCTTCTCCTCGCGCGAGTTCCTCGCCGGGCTCAAGGTCGAGCGCTACCTGGGCGACGGCTCGGAGTTCGAGTCGCTGCGCGAGTACGTGCCCGGCATGGATCACCGCGCCATCGACTGGAAGTCGTCGGCGCGGCACCGGAAGCTCCTGGTGCAGAACTTTCGCGCCGAGCGCAACCACCAGGTCGTGCTCGCGGTCGACACCGGCCACCTCATGTCCGAGCCGCTCGAGGGCGTGCCCAAGCTGGACCACGCGATAAATTCGGCGCTGCTCATGGCGTACTTCGGCCTGCGCACCGGCGATCGCGTCGGGCTGTACGGCTTCGACGAGAAGGTGCGCGGCTGGACCGATCCGCAGGGCGGCGTGGGCGCGTTCCCGCGCCTGCAGGCGGCCAGCGCCGAGCTCGACTACACGCGCAGCGAGACCAACTTCACGCTCGGGCTCGCCGAGCTGTCCTTGCGCCTGCGCCGGCGCTCGCTGGTCGTGCTGCTCACCGACTTCGTCGACGTGGTCACCGCCGAGCTCATGATCGAGAACCTGGATCGCCTGGCGCGCCGCCACCTGGTGGTGTTCGTGACCCTGCGCGACCCCAGCCTGTCGCGCCTGGCGGCCGCGCCGCCGCGCACCTCGCACGATCTCTACAAGGCGGTCGTGGCCGCTGACCTGGACCGCGAGCGCGAGCTGGTGTTGCGCCGGCTGCGCCGCATGGGCATCGCGACCATCGACGCCGCGCCCGCCGACATCTCGCTGCAGCTGCTCAACCGCTACCTCGACATCAAGCGCCGGGAGATGATCTGACATGGCCGCGGCGCTGAAGCTGAAGAGCGTGGAGTTCCGGCGCGAGCGCGAGGCCTCGTGGGCCGAGCTCGACCACCTGGTCGGCACCATCGAGAAGAAGGGCGTGCGAGCGCTCTCCGCGCCGGACCTGGCGCGCCTGCCGGTCTTGTACCGCGCCGCGCTGTCGTCCCTGTCGGTGGCGCGCGCGATCTCGCTCGATCGCAATGTGATCGACTACCTGGAGTCGCTGACCGGGCGCGCCTACTTCTGCGTCTACGGCGCCAAGCGCCACCTGCGCGAGGCCTTCGCCGACTTCTTCTGGCGTCGCTTCCCCGCCGCCGTGCGCACCTTCCGCTGGCACCTGGCGCTGGCGGCGCTGGTCATGGTGCTGGGCGGCCTGGTCGGCTTCTTCCTGACCCTGCAGGACGAGAACCGTTTCTACTCCTTCGTCTCCGACGGCTACGCCGACGGGCGCGGCCCGACCGCGTCCACCGCCGAGCTGCGCGAGCCGCTCTACCACGAGGAGACCGTCGCCGAGTCGCTGGGCGCGTTCGCGACCTTCCTGTTCACCCACAACGCGCGCATCGGCATCCTGGCGTTCGCGCTCGGCTTCGTCGCCGGCATCCCCGCGCTCATCCTCATCTTCACCAACGGGCTGGTGGTCGGCGCGTTCGCCGCGCTCTACCACCAGCGCGGGCTGTCGGTCGATCTGTGGGGCTGGCTCCTGCCGCACGGCGTGACCGAGCTGTCGGCGGTGGTGTTCTGCGGCGCCGCCGGCCTCGCCATCGGGCAGAGCCTGCTCTTCCCCGGGCCGCGCACGCGCCTGCAGAACCTGCAGGTGCGCGGCCGCGAGGCCGGCCAGCTCGTGCTCGGCGCGGTGGTCATGTTCTTCCTCGCCGGCCTGATCGAGGGCATCTTCCGCCAGACGGTGCAGAGCGTGCCGGTGCGCTACACGGTGGCGATCGCGACCTTCGTGTTCTGGGTGGCCTACCTGACCCGCGCCGGCCGGCTGCCGAAGCAGGAGCTGAAGTGACGCCCGCCGCCAAGCCCGCGCGCACGATCGGCTACGACCCGCGCGACAAGTACCTGTCGCGCAAGGACTCGGGCTCGCGCGTCGAGGTGGTGACGCCGGAGGGCATCCCGCTTTCGTTCACCATCGCGCACTCGGGCGACCGCGCGAACGCCTTCTTCATCGATGTGGTGATCATCTTCGTGATCACCTTCTCGCTCGCGCTGCTCGCCGCGTTCGCGTCGGGCACGGAGCTGCGCGGCACGTGGGTGGGCGCGTTCGCGACGCTGGTGTGGTTCCTGCTGTGGAACTTCTACTTCATGGTCTTCGAGCTCAGGTGGCAGGGCGCGACGCCCGGCAAGCGCTGGATCGGCCTGCGCGTGGTCGATCGCCACGGCGGCCCGCTGACCGCCGACGCGGTGATCGTGCGCAACCTGACCCGCGACATCGAGTTCTTCATGCCCGCGCAGATGCTGCTCTTCGCCGACACGATCTGGCCGACCGCACCCGGCTGGGCGCGCCTGGGCGGCATCGTGTGGCTGCTGGTGCTCGCGCTCCTGCCCATGTTCAACAAGCTGCGCCTGCGCGTCGGCGATCTGGTCGCCGGCACCATGGTCGTGCTGGCACCCAGGTCGGTGCTCCTGCAGGACCAGAGCGCCCACGCCGCGCGCGCGCCCGCCGGTGGCGCGGTGCCCGCGGGCCGGGTCCGCCACGAATTCTCCGACGCCGCCCTCGACGTCTACGGGATCTACGAGCTGCAGGTGCTCGAGGACGTGCTGCGCAAGGGCGAGGACGGCAGCGCCGAGGCGTGGCTGGCCATGGACGCGGTCTGCGACAAGATCCAGCGCAAGATCGGCTGGGACGTGGTCGCCAGCGGCCGGGTCGACGCGCCCGCGTTCCTGAAGGACTTCTACGCGGCGCTGCGCGCGCGCCTCGAGCACAAGATGTTGCTTGGCGAGCGCAAAGAGGACAAATACTCCCGCAAGAAGTGATGGCCAAAGCTCCCCCGAAGCCGCCCGCGGTTCCGCACGTCCCGAATTACATCACGCCCGCCGGCTACACCAAGCTGATGGACGAGCACATCCACCTGCGCACGGTGGCCCGGCCCAAGGTGTGCCAGGAGGTCTCCGACGCGGCGGCGCAAGGCGATCGCTCGGAGAACGCCGAGTACGTCTACGGCAAGAAGAAGCTGCGCGAGATCGACAAGCGCATGCGCTGGCTGACCCAGCGGATCGACGCGGCGCGGGTGGTGGCGGTGAAGGCGCTGCCCGGCAAGGAGGACCGCATCTTCTTCGGGGCGACCGTGACGCTCGAGGACGACGACGGCCAGAACGTCGAGTACCAGCTCGTGGGCGTGGACGAGATCGACCTGGCCAAGCACAAGATCAGCTGGCGCTCGCCCATCGGCTCGGCGCTCCTGGGCAAGAGCGAGGGCGACGACGTGCGCGTGACCACACCCAACGGCGTGCGCAAGTTCACCATCGCCGAGGTCGCCTACAAGGCGCCCCGCGGGTAGGCTCGCCGCGGGGCGCGGCGCCTGCCAGGCTATCAATTCACCCTCGAGCGGCCGGGCAGGGGATCCCCTCCTGACACACCCGCTTCCGCCGGAGGGGCAATCGTGGTATGCGTTCGACGCATTTTTGGACGGAAACCCGGGAGGGCGGATGCGCAAGGCGACGATCACTGTACTGATGGGCTCTGCACTGACAGCAGTCGGCGTGATGGCGGTGCTGGGGACGGCCGTGGCCGACAAGTACAGCGATCTCGCGTCCAAGGCCCGGCCGCTCGCCACCGCGAACGACGTCGCCGGCCTGTTCTGGTCGGCCACCGTGGACTGCGGCAAGGCCGGCAACGACGTCGCGCGCCGCCAGTGCGAGGGCATCAAGATCGCGCGCGCCGAGCAGGCCTCCAACGGTGAGTACGTGATCGCCGGCGACAACCTGGCCTTCTCGGTGGGCGATTGGGACGCGGCCAAGAGCGGCGTCGCCGTCTCCGTCTACGGCTGTGTCGCGTGCGGCCAGGCCGCCGACGTCGCCGGGCAGAAGCGCTACCTCACCACCAAGGGCGACGTGAAGGCCGAGGGCGCCGTGGTCCGCGGCCCCGCCATCCACAAGGCGCTGCGCAAGTTCAAGAGCGAGGCGGACGCCAAGAAGTGGAAGGAGACGGTCGTCCCGCGCCTGCGCACCCAGTTCGTCGTCAAGCTGCCGGCGCGCCCGACCGAGTGGCAGGCGGGCGCCGCGCGCGGCTACGCCGTCGAGATGGTCGGCTTCCGGGTCTGGGATCCCTGCGACGGCGCCATGGTCTGCTCGAATCCTCCCTCGGAGAACGAGAAGGCCGACCGCGCCGCGTGCAAGGGTGGCCAGGCCTCGGGCACCGACGTCGAAGG
>JBKJOI010000201.1:0-4816 GCA_046595695.1 Haliangiales bacterium
GAATTTCGTCGGACAATTTGGTCACATAGGGAATGTCGATCTTCACCGTGCGGTCGCGGAGGGCTTCCATGAACTCGTTGGCGAGCAGCTTCTTGTACTCGGCCTCGTTCGTGTGCCCGAGGATGACCTCGTCGATGTCCGTCTGGGCGAACTTCTTCGGCTTGATCTTGTGCTCCTGCGAGGCGCCGAGCAGGTCGTAGAGGAAGGCCACGTCGAGCTTGAGGACCTCGATGAATTCGACGATGCCGCGGTTCGCGATGTTGAACTCGCCGTCGAAGTTGAACGCTCGCGGGTCGGAGTCCGAGCCGTACTCGGCGATCTTCCGGTAGTTGATGTCGCCGGTGAGCTCGGTGGAGTCCTGGTTCTTCTCGTCCTTGGGCTGGAAGGTGCCGATGCCGACGCGGTCCTTCTCGGACAGCACCAGGCGGCGCACGCGGATGTGCGAGGTGACCTTGGCCCAGTCGCCTTTGTAGTGCGCGAGCAGCTCGCGAAAGATCTGCCGGTCGGCCGGGTTGAGATCGCCCTCGATGTGCACGCCGCGCCCGCTGCCGTCGAGGCCGAGGTCCTTGAAGGCCTCCTTGCGCCAGTCCGGCGGGATGAGCCGGATGGGATCCTCGTGCATCGGGTTGGGGAACTTGTCGTGGCCGCCGGCCAGACGCGACAGCTCGCCGGGCAGCTGCCACTCGTAGGTGTAGAGCGCGCCCTCGGGGATGCGCGAGTACTCCTCGAGGCCGCGCTTGAGCAAGCGCGCGATCGTCGACTTGGACGAGCCGACCGGGCCGTGGAGGAGGATGATACGCTTCTCGGTGCCGTAGCGCTCGGCGGCGCTCTTGAACACGTTCACGAGGCGCATGAGCGGGATGTCGAGGCCGTAGACGGCGTCGCGGCCACCGTGCGTCTCGTCGCGGAAGAAGGCGTAGCGGACGATCTTCTTCTTGTTGTCGATGTACTCTTCCTGGCCGTGCGACAGGACCATGTCGTACGCGCGCTGGAAGGCGGTGCGGCAGATGCGCGGGTTCTCGCGCACGAGCCCCAGGTATTCCTCGAAGGAGCCTTCCCAGTTGAGGGTCTGGTACTCCTTGTAGTCCTGTAGCGCTGCGATCTTCTCGACCATGTTCATGGGCAGCATCTCCGTGGGGTGGGCGGGGGAGAACAGTGGAACCGCCCGACTCCTAGCGTAACACAGTGGCGCACACGCCAGCCTTGCCACAACCGCGCAGGAGCGATACTTGGGACAGACAGATGTCCTATCGCCTTGGTCTCGTGATGATGGCGCTGGCCGCCGTGGCCTGCAGCCCGGACGCCGACGCGCCCGCCACCGCTGACGCGGGCGTGGCCTGCGCGCCGCGCGCGGGCGGTCCGCACTGGCTCGAGGAGGGCGAGACGCTCACCCTCACCATCGCGTGCACGGTCGGGCCCGAGCGCGGCCCCGGCGAGCTCGCGTTCAGCGTCGATCCGATGCCCGCGGGCACGAGCTACGATCCGGCGACGGCGACCCTGTCGTGGACGCCCGGCCTCGATCAGGCTGCGGTCTACCAGCTCACGCTGGGCGTGGTGGGCGGCGCGGCCGCGGACACCGGCCAGGTGAAGATCGGCGTGGCGGATGCCTTCGACGCGCCCGGCAACCAGCCGGTCGTGGATCCCCTCGCCTACCCCGAGGAGTTCGGGCTGCCGGTGCTGTTCCTCTCGCCGCGCCCGCAGGACCCCGAGCTGTACACGCCCGCGACCGTCGTCTACCGCGGCCATACCTACGCCGCCGCGGGCAAGAAGCGCGGCGCGACGTCGCTCGCGTACCCGAAGAACAGCTACACGCTCAAGTTCGATCGCGTCGACCCGTTCATGGAGCCCGCGCACGGCGGCGCGGGCGGCTTCGTCGACAAGCACAAGGTCGTCCTGCTCGCGAACTTCGACGACAACTCCTACGTGCGCCAGCGGCTCGCGTACGACATGTGGGATCGCATGGACGCCGATCATTTGACGATCCAGACGTACAGCGCGGTCGTATACGTGGATGGCGCGTTCGTCGGCCTCTACACCGTGGCGGATCACGTCGACAAGGACCTCATGCTGGCGAACGGGCTCGACCCGGACGGCAACCTGTACAAGGCGCTCAGCCACGACGCCAACTTCCGCCTGGTGAAGAAGAACGGCAGCCCCAAGGTCACGCTGCACGACGGCTACGAGAAGAAGGAAGGCCTGCCGCTCGAGGGCGCGCCCGGCGCCTTCGACGACCTCGACGCGCTGGTCGCCTGGGTGGCGACCGCCGATTCGCCCACCTTCCTGGCCGAGCGCGCGACGCGCATCCAGGTCCGCGACTACGAGGACTGGTGGGTCCTCATGACCTTCATGCTGGCCGACGACTCGGCGGGCAAGAACAGCTACCACTTCCACGACCCGGCCGGCGGACCGTGGCGCTACGCGCCCTGGGATCTGAATCACAGCCTGGGCCAGGCCTACGAGACCAGCCGCGTGCCCGCGGTCGCCGAGGAGGACTACATCAGCATGAACGGGCTGTTCGAGCGCTTCCTCGCCGAGCCGAGCATCGCCGGGCCGCTCGCCGAGCGCTACCGGGCCGTGCTCGACGGGACGTTCGCGCAGGACGCGCTGCTCGCGCTCGTCGATGGCTATGTCGCCGAGATCGATGCGGTCGCGCGCCGCGACGAGCGCAAGTGGGCGACCGCATACCGCACCTACGCGGACTGGGAGTGGCGCACCGACTTCACCACCTACGAGGAAGAGATCGCCTATCTGCGCACATGGATTGGCGCCAGATGGGCCTTCCTGGACGAGAAGTACTAGACCGAGGGGTATACTGACACCGTGCTGCACGTCGCCGAGAATGCTGCGTCGCCTACCGTGCTCGTCGTCGATGACGAAGAGACGGTCCGCAACCTCCTGTCGTTGATCGTGACGCGCGCGGGCGCGCGCGCCGAGCTCGCCGAGACTGGCGAGCAGGCACGCACCATGCTCGGCACCAAGCGCTACGCGGCCGCGCTGCTCGACAAGAACTTACCCGACACCACCGGGCTCCAGCTCATGTCGCATATCAAGGCCGAGTTCCCGCGCACCGAGTGTCTCATCATCACCGGTTACGCCTCCACCGACTCGGCGATCGAGGCGGTGCGGCTGGGCGCCTTCGACTACATCGTCAAGCCGTTCGACGTCGTCACGGTGCAGCACCGGGTGAAGCTGGCGCTCGAGCGCCAGCGTCTCGTGGAGGATCTCGAGGCCGCGGTGGCCACGCTCAAGAAGCAAACCGCCGAGCTGCACCACTCGCGCGAGGAGATCCGCCGCGCCTACCTGGAGTCCATGGTGCGGCTGTCGGTCGCCGTCGAGTACCGCGACGACCAGGCGCCCAAGCACGTGAACCGGATCTCGCGCTACGCGGCGCTCTTGGCCCGCGCGATCGACGCGCAGGCCGACTGGGTCGAGGATCTGGCGCTGGCGGCGCCGCTCCACGACCTGGGCCTGGTCGGCGTGCCCGATTTCTTCCTGCGCAAGCCGGGCCCGCTGACCCGCGAGGAGCGCCGCGGCATGCAGGAGCACGTCGGTATCGGCGCGCGCATCCTGAGTGGCACGACCTCCGACGTGATGGCGCTGGCGCGCGAGGTCGTGCTCTCGCACCACGAGCGCTGGGACGGCACCGGCTACCCCGGCGCGCTACGCGGCGAGGACATCCCGCTGTGCGGGCGCATCGTCGCGCTCTGCGACGCCTGGGACGCGGTCTCGACCGACCGGATCTACCGCAAGGCGATGTCGTTCGACGCGGCGGTGGCCGAGATCAAGGCCGGCGCGGGCAGGCATTTCGATCCGGCGCTGGTCGCCGCGTTCATCGAGCGCCTGCCGCAGTTCCGCGCCGTGCTCGAAGATCCGGGCGTCTAGCAGATCACCTGGTTCCGGCCGGCGTTCTTCGCCTGGTAGAGCTTGTCGTCGGCGGTCTTGATGAAGTCGAGCGGGTTCGAGTTGTCGGGCGCGAGCGAGCACACGCCCACCGAGATGGTCACCGGGATGCGCGTATCCTCGAACTTGAAGACCGTCTTCTCGACCAGCTTGCGGATCTTCTCGGCGAACTGCCCGGCGTTGAACTGGTCGATCTCGGGCAAGATGATCGCGAACTCCTCGCCACCGTAGCGGGCCATGATGTCCTCGCGGCGGATGCGGCCCTTGATGACGCCCGCGAGCTGCTTGAGCACGAAGTCACCGGCGAGGTGGCCGTAGGTGTCGTTGATCTTCTTGAAGTGATCGATGTCGAACATGATAAGCGACAGCTCGCGCCGGTAGCGCTGCGAGCGGCTGATCTCGCGCTCGATGGTCTCGAGGAAGTAACGCTTGTTGTAGATCTGCGTGAGGCCGTCGATCGTGGTGAGGCGGTAGATCTCCTCGTGGTAGCTGTTCTCGATGTTGTTGCCCGACAGGAACTTGAAGATCGTGCGCCCGATCTTGATGAAGTCACCGTCGCGCAGCACGTACTCGTCGATGAGCTCGTCGTTCACGTAGGTGCCGTTGGTCGAGCCGAGATCGCGCAGGATGATCGACTGGCCGGTGTTGATGATCTTCGCGTGGTTGCGCGACACCGACTCCTGATCGACCTGGATCTCCGACTTGGACGAGCGGCCGATGATCATCGCCGGCTGGTCCAGGTTGTACTTCTTGCCCAGATCCATGCCGTAGATCACGACGACGCACGCCTCCTTGCCGACGGGCTTCTCGGAGATCCGGCTGATGACCGTCACGACGGTCTTGTTGCGGACTTTGTCGTTCACGAGGGGCGCTTGGAGGATATCACGAAGGCCACGGCCCCCGCCGCCACGAGAAC
>JBKJOI010000347.1:0-9509 GCA_046595695.1 Haliangiales bacterium
GGTCGATCACCTCGATGCCCAGGCGCGCGAGGCTCCGGTCGACCGCCGCGCGCACGTACTCGGGCCGACCGCTGATGCTGCGGCCGGTCGCGTTGGCGGGATCGCGCACGATGCCGAACTTGGTCGCGATCACGAAGTCATCGCGGCGGCCACGCACGGCGCGACCGATCAGCTCCTCGTTTCGCCCCGAACCGTACATGTCGGCGGTATCGAGAACACGACGCCGAGCTCACGCGCGCGGTCGATGGTCGAGAGCGATGGCCTCGTCGCTGGGTCCGTGGAACTCGGACATGCCCATGCAGCCCGATCATGCCAGCCCGGCAAAAGACAAAGGCACGCGCCCAGCGCGAGCCGGTCACGTGCCTCGATTAACTAGTCGATTGGAGGTCGGCGGACGCGGCGCCCGTCAGTCCGCCTTCTTGAAGAGGCGCCCTGCGATGAGCGCGCCGACCACGAGGCCGATGCCCACCGCGGTCAGCGGACGCTCCTTGCAGAACTGCTCGATCCGGCTCAGCGCCGTGTGAGCCATCTTGCCGGCGCTCTCCTGCAGGTGCTTCACGTCGATCGAGCCGCCCTCGCCGAGGGTGGTCTCGATGCCGTTCTTGACGGCGGCCTTGAACTCGCTGGTCTTCTGTGCGACGCCCATGGTGTTCCTCCTTGGTGGCGCTAGTTGTGGTGCATGAAGCGCTTGCGCAGCATGGCGCCGACGATCACGGCAGCGGCCATCGCCACGACCGGTCGCTCCGTCATCGTCTGACGCAGGTAACCGAACAGCTTCAGCGGCGAGGTCGCCACTTCGCGCAGCTTGTTGAGCTCGGCGAGCGCCGAGCGGACCGAATCCCAACCGCTCTCCGAAGCCGTGGTCGTGGTGGTCTGTTCTACCGACATGGGGGCTGCCTCCTTGTGACTTGCGGGGAGTTGCAACGGTCATGCCTCGGCTCGACGGCCCGCGCGGTGGTCCACGACCGTGAAAACCCACGTTGCACCGGGCGTCTCGGCACACCTGTGACAGAAGCGCCCGCGCACCCGGCCGAGCTCACGCCGGGATCTTCTTGGCGCGCGGACGGTCCCAGTGCCGGTGGGAGGCCATCGCCTCGACGAAGGCCTTGGCGGCGGGGCCGGGCTTCTTCCCGACCACCACGCCGGGATCGGGCTCACCCTCGGCGCGCGCGACGTTCGCCGACACCAGCACCGCGACCCCCTCGCCCGCGCAGCCGACGGTCTTGTGGTGCTTGTAGGCCTCGGCAACGAAGTGGACCGCGTCGGGGTCGCCGGCCAGCGCGCGTGAAGCGCCCGCGCCGCCGGGCACGAAGACCGCGTCGAACAGCACCGAACTGGTCGTCTTCAGGCGCTCATCGACGGCCACGGCCTCGTCGCCTTCTCCGCTCACCGAGCCGAGCATGGCGGCCACGACCTTGGCCTGCGCACCCGCGGCCGCGAGCGCCGTCTGGAGCGCCTTGACCGCCGCAGCGTCGACGCCATCGGCGACCAGGATGGCGACCTTGCGGCCCTTGGGCGAGCCCGGGCCGCCGGCCGTACCCTCGCCCTGCGCCATACTGAGCGAGGGCGACCGGCGCGGCAGCTTGCGCGCGCCCTCCGGGACCTCGTCGTCCTCGGCGGCGATCTCGGTGCCCGAGTTGCGCGGCACGATCGGTCGCTCGGGGTCGGCCGCGCTGGGCGGCAGCTCGGGAGCGCTGGGCGCGATGACCCCGACGGTCCGTGCGACCCGCGCCGCCAGCGCCGGCTGCACGAGCGCGAGGAGGTTCACCATGCGCTCGCGGATCGCGACCGTCTCGACCTTGGCGAGCTCGAACTCGAAGGCCTGCGTGATGTGCTCCTGCTCGTGGGGCGCCTGGCTGGCGAAGAACAGACGCGCCTGGCTCACGTGGTCGGCGAAGCCGGCGCTGCGCGCGCGCACGGTGCGGGCGTCGATGCGCTCGGTGCGCGAGACGAAGCCGGCCAGCTTCTCGGGCGCGTGGAACGGACAGCCGCCGGCGAGCGAGTTGGGATCGTAGGCGACCCGGCCGGTGGGCACGGTCTGCTGCCCGAAGCCGTCGCGCTGGTGGTTGGTCACCGGCACCTTGGCGCGGTTGATCGGCAGCTGGTGGAAGTTGGGGCCGCCGAGCCGGATGAGCTGGGTATCCGTGTACGAGAACAGCCGCCCCTGCAGCAGCGGATCGTTGGTGAAGTCGATGCCCGGCACGATGTGCCCGGGGTGGAACGCCGCCTGCTCGGTCTCGGCGAAGAAGTTGTCGGGGTTGCGGTTCAGCGTCATGCGGCCGATCCGCTGCACCGGCACCAGCTCCTCCGGGATGAGCTTGGTGGGATCGAGAAGGTCGAAGTCGAAGAGGTGCTCGTCGCTCTCGGGGACCAGCTGGACGCCCAGCTCGTACTCGGGGAAGTCGCCCTTCTCGATGGCCTCCCACAGGTCGCGGCGGTGGAAGTCGGCGTCGCGGCCCTGGATCTGCTGCGCCTCGTCCCAGACGAGCGCGTGCGCGCCCAGGAGTGGCTTCCAGTGGAACTTCACGAAGGTCGCTACGCCCAGGTCGTTGACGAAGCGGAAGGTGTGGACGCCGAAGCCTTCCATCATGCGGAAGCTGCGCGGGATCGCGCGATCCGACATGACCCAGAAGACCATGTGCAAGGACTCGGGCATGAGCGAGATGAAGTCCCAGAAGGTGTCGTGCGCCGACGACGCCTGCGGGATCTCGTTGTGCGGCTCGGGCTTCACCGCGTGGACGAGATCGGGGAACTTCATCGCGTCCTGGATGAAGAAGACCGGGATGTTGTTGCCGACCAGGTCGTAGTTGCCCTCCTCGGTGTAGAACTTCACCGCGAAGCCGCGCGCATCGCGCGCCGTGTCAGCGGAGCCGCGCGAGCCGGCCACCGTCGAGAAGCGCACGAACACGGGGGTCTCCGTGGCTGGATCCTGCAGGAACTTGGCCTTGGAGACCGCGGCCATGCTCGCGTAGGCGCGGAAGACCCCGTGCGCCGCGGCGCCGCGCGCGTGCACGATGCGCTCGGGGATGCGCTCGTGATCGAAGTGGGTGATCTTCTCGCGCAGGACGAAATCCTCGAGCAGGCTCGGCCCGCGCGGGCCAGCCTTGAGGCTGTTGTGATCGTCGCTGATCGGTACGCCCTGGTTGGTCGTGAGCACCGGCGTCTCGGCCGAGCCTGGAGAGGGGGCGGGAGAGCGCTTCGAACCGTTGCTGGGGGCCTTGGATCGCTGGTTGGGCACGTAGGTGCTCCTTTCGTGCGCCCACGTAGCAAGCGCAGTGCCGGAGTATTCGCCGTTGAGACGCTCGACGAGCGTTCCGTCCGACGGGTGGCGGCCGCGCGCGGTGCCGGCGTCAGGCGTCGGCGAGGTAGGCGAGGGCGCGCAGGCCGGGCAAGAAGAAGTAGCCGCCGCCGCGCACGGTCACGAAGCGCGGCAGCTCGGGCAGGCGGTAGCGGAACGGCTGCGCCGGGATGGTGATGCCGTCGCCGGGCGCGCCGCCGCCGACCAGCGGATCGGGATCCTGGTCGAGCGTGGCGAAGCGACGGTTGCCCAGCCAGGTCTGCTGGATGAACTCGAACTGCCGCCGCACGTTGGCGCAGAGTGCCACGAACAGCACGCCGCATTGCTTGGCGCCGTCGGCCGTGTCGCCGTCGACGTAGGTGCGGCCGCGGCGCAGGAGCCGGCGCGGCGACACCTTCGAGATCGAGCCGCCGCCGGCGCGGTCGAGTGAGTCGCGCGGGTTGGCGCGTCGGATGTGCGAGCCGAACGGGCAGCGCAGCCCGTCCGGGTCGTCCTTGTAGCCGAAGTTGTCGCGCCGCATCGGGTGCGCCGCTCTCGGGTCGTCGTGGTGCGGCGCGAGCACCAGCGGCGCGCCGCTAGGCCAGCGGCCGACCGACTTGGCGGCCAGCCAGGTGGCGGCGTCGCCGACGTCGGCGGGCGCCACGATCTCGGCGGCGCGCTTGCGGAAGTAGTCCCAGAAGCCGTCGACGTCCTGCTCGAGCTTGCGCAGCACCAGGAAGCTGCCGTTTCTGCCCAGGTCGGCGCGCGTGCGCGTCTCGGGGTGCGGGCCGGCGGCGCGGCAGCGGGCGAGGCCGTGGCGCTTCGCGCGCGCGTCGTCGGCTACGCTCGGGCTCCACGGCTGCTGCTCGTAGTCGTTCTCGTAGCCGAGCACGAACTCGCCCGCGGCGACGATCGGCTGTCCGGGCGTGAGCGGCTCGCGATCGCCCTGCACCATGGGCTGCGCGATCCCGTCGGCGAAACCGAAGTGCTCGGTGTTCTCGGGGCGCGGCGTCGAGCGTTCGATGTGGGTCACGGTGAAGGCGCCGTGCAGGCGCTCGCGCTCCTGCTTCTCGAGCCCGCGCAGCGCTTCCGGGTCCTCGGCATAGACCAGATAGAGCGCGTGCAGCGTGGCCGGGCGCTCGGCGCCGAAGTGCCAGCCCGCCGCGGCGCTGGTGCCCTCGTCGCCGAGCACGCGCGCGCGGTCCGGGTGCGCCATGCCGCCGATGATCTCGTCGGGGAAGCTGGCCAGCAGGTCGCCGCTCGCGCCCAGCGCGCCCAGGCCCGGCCAGGTGAAGGCGAGGTTCTTGCGCGTGCGCGGACGCGAGCGCTTGTCCGAGACCTGGTGCGCGGAGGTGAGCTGGCTCAAGGTGTCGCGCAGCCACGCGCGCGCCTTGCCGGCGTCGTCGACCCGCAGGCACAGGTAGGCCGCGTACTTGAGGTCGCCGTAGCCGCGCAAGAGGACGCCCTGGATGTCGTGCAGCTCGAGCTTCTCGCTCATATGCGCCTCGGCGTCATGTCACAGCCTCGCCAGCCACTTGCGCCCGCGCGCGTCGTCGAGGTCGCGCTCGAGCCCGTCGCGCAGCGCGGCGTCGGCGAGCACGTTGGCCACCGTCTGCCCCGGGCAGGCCGCATACCACACCTGCTCGGGGAGCTGGTGGCGCCTGGTCCACGCCTTGAATGCGTCCTCGTCGCGCGCGCCGTCCTTGATGATCCACTTCGCCGCGGGGAAGCCGCGCGTGTGGCCCCAGACCCCGGTCAGCCCGTGGTGGGATCGATCGATGAAGTCGCCCAGGTAGCTGTCCCACGACAGATCGTAGTTGGACAGGAAGAGCAGCCGGCTCTTGCGGCCCTGGCCGCCGCGCAGGATCACCCAGCGCGCGAAGTGGATGGTCGGGATGCCGGCGAGGTCGCCCTTCGTGAAGTAGACGCGCGAGAGCTGGTCGACCAGGTAGAGCGCGACGCGCAGCGCGAGCGCGCGGCGCACGCCGCTGCGGATGGTCACCAGGTGGGTCAGGTGGTTCTGCACCTGGACGTCCTCGCGCACCTCGCGCAGCTCGGGCAGGCGGCGCAAAGGCGGCGTGTACTTCTCGTGGCCGTCGGCCCACTCGCGCAGGCGCAGCGTGAAGGCCAGCAAGATCAGCGCGATCGCCGCGAGCAGCCCCGTCGGGAACGCCAGGATCATGCCGCGCGCGCGCGCGAAGCGACGCTCGACCGGCTGCCCGGTGGTGAGCGTGGGCTGCTCCCGCCGCGCCGCCTGCACGGTGCGGCGAATGGCGACGCGCACGTCGGGCGTCGCTGGGCCGGCGCCGCGCAGCCCGCGCCCGCGCGGCGAATCGAGGTAGCCGCAGACGAGCTGGCGCAGCGTGCGGCCCTGCTGCACGCCGCGCACCGAGCGTCCCGGGTAGCCCAGGTGCGACGCCGAGGCGCGCACGATGCGCTGGTGCAGGAAGCGCAGGAGCTCGGCGCGGCCCGGGTAGCCGACCGCGTGGCGGAAGAGCGCGTGCAGCCCGTCGCCCGCGCGGCTCACCAGCGCGTCCAGGTAGGCGCGTCGCTCGCCGTCGTGCGAGACGTCGAGGACCAAGAGCGGCGGGTAACCCAGCGCGCGATCCTCGGCGCGGTCGATGATCACCAGGCACGCGAAGTGGGTGGTGCCGGCCCGGCCGAACGGCACGTGCGGGTTTGCGCCCGGGTCGCGCTGGATTTCGGCGAGCAGCGCGGTGATCTCGGGCAGCGCGGCGGTAGCGACCTCGGTGACGACGGTGAAGCCCTGGCGCTCGGCGGCTAGCATCTCTGTCGACCTCGCGTCACGCATTCGGGTGGAAGCCGGGCGCCAGCATGGCCATCAGGCGCGGCGGGTTCTTGGCGCCCTGGGCGACCAGCCAGGCGTCGGTCGCGGCGCACAGCGCGGCGCCCTCGTCGCCGCCCAGGATCTCGCCGAGCCGTCGGCGCAGCGGGTGCGCGTAGATCTCCATGTCGACCTCGCCGAGGTAGGTGATGGCGGTGCGCAGCGCGGCAACGCAGGCGGCGTCGTTGCCGTCGAGGCGCAGCGCGCCAGCGGTCAGGATCGCGGCGAAGGCGCGCGCGACCGGCTGGCGCGTGCGCAGCACCGCTTTCGCCATCTTGTGGAGCAGGCGGCGCGCGTCCTTGCGCTCGCTCGAGCCGGGCGCGGCCGCCGCGCCGCGCGCCTGCGTGAGCCGGCCCAGCGCCGACAGGTGCAGCATGCGGTTGGCCGGCACCAGGTGCAGGAGCGAGGCGTGGAAGTCCTTCTGATCGCGGGCCAGGCGCGCCGCGCCGGGCGCGGCGTCGCCGCGGTAGAGCGCGAGATCGCAGTGCGCGAGCATGGCGAAGAAGTGCTGCATCTGGAACGCGTGCTCCGACGACCAGGTGCGCAGCGCGTCCTCGACGTCGGCCTCGGCCTCGTCGGGCGCGTCGTGCAAGAGGCGCACGATCGGGAAGGCGGTGCGCAGGGTGACCGCGGCGAAGCGATCGCCCGAGCGCTCGGCGGCCTCGATCGTCGCGGGCACCCGCCGCGACAGCTCGCCCAGCTCGCCCAGGTAGTGCTGCGCCCAGCACACGAACATGCCCACGATGTTCAGCTCGAAGCCGGCGCGCCGCTGGTGAGCGCGGTAGATCTCGGTGGCCTCGAGCAGCTGGTCGAGCGCGCGGCGCAGGTGGTTGTGGCAGAGGAACTCGATCACGCCGCTCGTGGTGATGAGCTGCGCGGTCGCCTGCGGGGTCGCGGCGTCGCCGGTGAGCCGCGCGAGCTCGCCATAGAGCCGCTCGGCGCGCCGGGTGCTGCCGTTCGCGGCCAGGAAGTCGGCCTCGAGCGCGATCGCGCGGCAGACCCGATCCGGCTCCCCGAGCCGCAGCGCGGCCAGGATGAAGCGCGTGCCGTACTCGCTGGAGCGGAAGGTGTCGACCATGGCCAGGCCCATGGCCACGCCCTCGAGCACGTCGACGCGGGTCAGGTCCTCCTGCGAGAGCGCCGAGAGCGCGCGCGGCTTCCAGCCGAGGCCGCGCAGGCGCAGCCAGGCACGCCGCCAGAGCAGCGAGAACAGCGCGCGCCGCGGCGAGGGCGCGAGGCGCAGGCCGAACTCGGCGAGCACGCCGCGGGTGGCCTCGAGGCCCTCCTCGACGTAGCCGCCGCGCAGGAGCGCGTCGGCGGCGCGGCGGCGCAGCTCGAGCGCGTCGCTGGCGGTCGACTCCTCGGCGGCGCGGGCGAACTCACGCGCCGCCTGGGCCGGCCGGCCGGCGCCTTCGAGCGCGGCCGCGAGCGCCGCGCGCAGGGTGCGCCGCTTCTCGTCGTTCCAGCCGCCCGCGTCGAGCGCCATGCGGTAAAGACCCGCGGCGCGATCGAAGTCGAGCGTGGTCTGGGCCTCCTCGGCGGCGCGCCAGGCGTGCTCGGCGGCGCGCGAGTCGTCGCCGGCGCCGTGCCAGTGGCGGGCGAGCCGCTCGTGCGAGGCCTGGCCGGTCAGCGCGGTCGCGATCATGCGGTGGTGGCGCATGCGCCGCTCGTCGGGGAGCAGCGCGATGAGCGCCTCGCGGATGCGGTCGTGGTAGGGCTCGACCTGGTCGTCGGCGCGCCCGCCGGCCGCGCGCACGAAGCGCTGCGCGCGCAGGCTGCTGAGCTGGCGGCGCAGCTCCTCCGAGCCGAGGCCGGCGGCGGCGCCGGCGGTGCGCAGCGTGATCGGCTCGCCGGCGACCGCGACCACCTCGGCGACCGTGCGCGCGTGCTCGCCGAGCGCGTCGATGCGCTCGCCCAGTACCGCGTCGAGGCCCTTGCCGGCGATCTGCGCGACGTCTCGCCCCTGCATGTAGCGGGTGAGCTCGAGTAGGAAGAACGGGCTGCCCGCGGCCTCGCGCGCCAGCCGCAGCGCCAGCTCGCCCGAGCCCTCGCCCAGGTGCGCGACCGCGAGCGCCACCGCGGCCTCCTCGGTGAGCGGGCCGACCTCGATCACGTGCTGCTCGGCGTGGGCCCGGCGCAAGAGCGGCAGGACGCCCTCGGAGCCCTCCGGGCGCGTGCACAGGAGCAGCAAGAGCGCGGGCGGATCGGGCGCGCGCATCACGTCGGCGAGCAGCGTGCCGGTGTCACCGTCCACCCACTGCAGGTCGTCGAGGACGAGCACGAGCGGGTGGCGCGCGGCCAGCTTGCGCAGCACCTGGCGCAGCGCCGCAAAGGCGCGCGTGCGCACCTCTTGCGCGTCGGAGAGCGAGCGCGCTCGCGGCGCCTCGGCGACCGCGGGCACGCGCCCGAGCACCGGGAACAGCGTGGGCAGGAGCGAGGCGTCGGGCGGCACCAGCGCGCGCGCCTCGGCGGCGGGCAGCTGGCACCAGTGGTTGGACAGGTGATCGATCAGGCTATCCATGGCGCGGTAGGGTACGGCCTCGTGCTCGTAGCAGCGCCCCGAGAGCACCAGCGTGCGGGGGTCGCGGGCACGCGCGCTGTCGAGGAAGCGCCGCACCAGCGAGCTCTTGCCGATCCCCGAGGGGCCGCGGACCATGACCGCGGCGGCGCGCCCGCGCGTGACCACGTCGAAGCAGCGGCCGAGCTCGTCCAGCTCGGCGGCGCGCCCGGCCAGCTGCGCGTCGCGCGACACCGACGCGCTGTACACGGTCGGCAGCGAGCGCTCCGAGGTGCGCACGCCCAGGCGCCGCAGCGCCGCGTGGCCGGTGGGCCGCTCGCGTGGGTCGCGCGCGAGCAGCTCGGAGCACAGCTCGTCGAGATCCGCCGAGCAGGTGGGCACGATCGATCGTGGCGGCGGCGGCGAGTGCTGCTGCTTGTCCTGCAGCACGCGGATGGGCGGGCCCTCGAAGGGCAGGCGGCCGGTGATCGCCTGGTAGAGGATCACGCCGACCGCGTACCAGTCGGCGGCGGGGCCCAGGCGGGTCTCGCCCGCGGCCTGCTCGGGCGCCATGTAGGCGACGGTGCCCACGATCGCCGACGAGTTGGGATCGCGCTTCTCGTTCACGTCGGCGACCAGGCCGAAGTCGAGCAGCACGACACGGCCCGTCGAGGTGACCCAGACGTTGGACGGCTTGATGTCGCGGTGGATCTTGCCCGCCTGGTGCAGCGCGTAGAGCCCGAGCCCGAGCTGCGGCAGCCCGGTGCGCAGCCGGCGCTCGTCGCACGCGAGCGGCAAGGGCCCGGTGAGCGGCGCGTAGGTCGGGCCGCCCGAGGACAGGAGCGAGGCGTGGCTCGCCGACGGCGTCATGGTCGGGCGCGAGGTCGTGG
>JBKJOI010000490.1:0-2716 GCA_046595695.1 Haliangiales bacterium
GGCGATCCGACGATGATCAGCTACCGGTTCTCGCAGCCGCTCAACCTGTTCGGCCGGCGCGGCGCCGCCAAGCAAGTGGCTTCCGCCGGCGTTGGCTTCCAAAAGGCGCAGCTCGCACGCGCGCAGTGGAACGCGCGCGCGCGTGCCGTCGTGCTGTTCTACGAGCTGTGGATGAACGGCGAGATGGCTCGGTTGATCGATACGCAGATCGTGCTGCTGCAGCGGATGCGCGAGGCGGGCCTCTCGCGCGTGCGCGCCGGCATGGACATGGGCCACCACGATGTCCTGCGCGCGGAGGCCGAGATCGAGCGCATGAAGGCCGAGCGCGCGTCCCTGGGCGACGAACGTGCCGCCATGGCCGCGATGCTGAACGCGCTGCGCGGGCGGCCGCAGGACGAGCCGATCGGCGAACCCGTGCTGCCCGCGCGGACGGCCTTGCCGTCACTGCAGGCCGTGCTGGGCCGGGCCGGCTCGAGCCCGGAGCTCCTGGGCGCTCGCGCCATGCGCCAGCGCGCCGGCGCCGAGCGGGTGCAAGCCCGGAAGATGTACCTGCCGATGATCATGGTCGAGGGCGAGTACGAGCAGAAGCTCGATGGCATGCCTGACGGCTTCGGCGTCGCGGTCGTGCTGACCGTGCCGCTCTGGTGGCGCAACCGTCAGGACCGCGAGGTCCAGATGACCGACGCCATGGTGAAGGCGGCCGAACTGGACGTCGAGGCGATGCAGACCATGGCGGAGGCCGACCTGCGCATGGCGTGGAGCCGGGCGCGCGGCATGGAGCGCCGGCTCGAGGCGCTCGAATCGTCGGCGATTCCTCGGCTCGAGGAGACCATCAAGTCAGCCGAGGCGTCCTACCAGGCTGGCAAGGGCGACTTCCTCGCGCTGCTCGACGCGAGCATGGCGCTCCAGGAGCTCCGGATGGCGCGCCTGCGCGCCATCGTCGACATGGCCGAGGCCCGCTTCGAGCTGGATCGTGTGTCGGGCGCCTCGATCGAAGAGGTGTCGCCTTGAAGCCCATGAGGTACGCCGCCTGGTTGCTATGGTTCGGCACGGCGCTGAGTGGCGCGTGCAAGGACCAGGGCGGCGCGGTGGTAGACGAACATGCCGGACACGGCGGCGCGCCGGCGGCGACGGTGCCCGGGCACGACGCGGGCGCGAGCGAGGCACCCGCGCCCGGCGCCATCCCGGGCGGGTACGCGGAGGTCACGCTCGCCTCCGACAAGCAGCAGCTGATCGGAATCAAGACCGTCCGTGCGGAACGCGCGGGCCTCGGCGGCACGATCCGCGCCACCGCGCTCATCACGGTGGACGAGGCACGTGTCGCGCACGTCCATTCCAAGCTGATGGGCTGGATCCAGGACCTGTACGTCGATGCCGTCGGTCAGCAGCTCAGCAAGGGTCAGCCGCTCTACAGCATCTACTCGCAGGATCTGCTCGTCGCCCAGGAGGAGTTCCTGCGCGCGCGGCAGTTCAACGCGGACCTCGCCGCGGCGGCGCGCCAGCGCCTGGTTCTCTGGGACATCCCCGAGGACCAGATCAAGAAGATCGAGAGGTCCGGCAAGCCGCTCAAGGCGGTCGTGGTGCGCGCGCCGATCTCCGGCACGGTCCTCGAGAAGAATGCCGTGAAGGGGCACTACGTCGGCGCCGACACGATGCTGTACCTGATCGCCGATCTATCCCGGGTGTGGATCGTCGCGGAGGTCTACGAGTACGAGCTGAGCCGGCTCGACCGAGCCGGAACCGCGCGCATCCTCGTCGAGGGACTGAACGAGCCGCTGGCGGGCACCATCGACTATGTCTATCCGACCGTCGATGCCAGGAGCCGCACGATCAAGGTCCGCATCGTGGTCGCCAATCCGCGCGGCGAGCTGCGGCCAGGCAACTTCGCCACCGTGGAGCTACCGGTCCGGGCCGGTGACGTCGTGCAGCTGCCCGAGGAGGCCGTGGTCGACACCGGCGCGCAGCAGGTGGTCTTCGTGGCCCTGGGCGAGGGTCGCTTCCGGCCCACGCTCGTGAAGGTCGGTCGCCGCGCCCAAGGCAAGGTCGAGATCCTGGGCGGTGTGGAGGAGGGCATGGAGGTGGTCGTCGGCGCGCAGTTCCTGCTCGATAGCGAGAGCCGCATGCAGGGCGCCGGCGGCTCGCCGAAGGCCCACGGCGGCCACTGATGTTCGAGCGAATGGTCGAATGGTGCGCCCGGCACAAGGGCCTCATGCTGGTCCTGGCCTTCTTGGTCGCGGCCGGCGGCATCATGGCGCTGCGGAAGAGTCCCATCGACGCCATTCCCGACCTCACCGACACGCAGGTGATCGTGTGGTCGGAGTGGATGGGTCGCGGGCCGCAGCTGGTCGAGGACCAGGTGACCTACCCGCTGGTGACGAGCTTCATCTCGGCGCCGCAGGTGAAGGCGGTGCGGGGCTTCTCGATGTTCGGGATGAGCTTCGTCTACGTGATCTTCGAGGACGACACCGACCCCTACTGGGCGCGCAGCCGGGTGCTCGAGTACCTGGCCAAGGTGCAGGGCAAGCTGCCCGCGGGGGTGACGCCGACGCTCGGGCCCGACGCGAGTGGCTCGGGCTGGGTGTTCGAGTACGTGCTCACCGACAAGAGCGGCAAGCACGACCTGCAGGAGCTGCGCGCGTTCCAGGACTTCACGCTGCGCTACCAGCTGGCCCAGGTGCCGGGCGTGGCCGAGGTCGCGTCGGTCGGCGGCTTCGAG
>JBKJOI010000597.1:0-3930 GCA_046595695.1 Haliangiales bacterium
CGTCCGCGCAGCCGCAGGCCCGGCGGGCAGCGGCGCGCGACGCAGCACCACCAGCACGGCGGGCAGCAGCAGGAGGTGCTGCGCGAGGATCATCGCGATGCTCAGATGACGCGCGCCGGAGACGTCGAGGCCGACGACCAGGCCGACGTAGATCACGCAGGCGGCGTAGAGGAGTCGCATGGACACCGCATGCCTTTGCAAGGCACGCGCCATGTAGGACATGCGGGGGCTTGGTGAAAACCCGTGTGTTGACGTGCGGATGACCGGGTTGAAGGCTTTCCGGAAGGCTCGCCAGGTGGGGAGACGCTCGCTCGCGGGGCCACACTCTCGCGGGCGGCGCCCCAATGCATGGGGCGGGCGAGTGCGAGGCGCCGGCTGCCAGGGGTGCGGCGGATGCCAGACGCGGCTCCGTGAGGGGGGCCGGGGCGGGGACGGCGAGGAGGCGTCCCTAGTTGTCGGGCGAGCCCTCTTCGATCCAGCGGCGGAACAGCTCGATCTGCTCATCGGGGAGCGGCACGGCGGTCATCCCGGAGGGCATGCGCTTGCCGCAGGTGGCGCCGAGCAGCTTGACGTACAGCGACGACTGCATGGGATCGCGGTTCACCGAGTCGACGCGCATGAGATCGCCGCACACCGGGTTCGCGAGCACGGTGTCCTGATCGACGAGCGAGCTGCGGGCAAGCTGGGCCGTGACTCCGAAGCTCAGGCCGCCCGCGCCGGCAACATCCTTCAGGTGGCAGCCGCCGCATCGGGCGAGCAGGATCGGCACGAGGTCGGCGGAGAAGCTGACCGCGGCGGCATCGGGCGTAGGCATCGCATCGGGCTCCTCGACGACGGTCGCATCATCGGGCGCCGCGTCGGGCGTGATGACCACCATCGCATCGGGTTCCTGGATGATGGTCGCGTCGGGCTCATCGATGCCCTCCTCGATTCCCGTCTTGTCGCCATCGTCGACACACGCAACGAGAAGAAAGCCACAGAACAGCCCAGAAACCACGGCTGAGAGGGTTTTGCGAATTTGCATACTCACCAAGCTGCCATACGAATATGCCATTCCAAATCATTATTTTAATGCGGTGTTGGGTGTGAGGCGCGCAGGTGAGACCAAGCCTCACGATGTATCTCGAACCGTGTTCGTGAGCGAGAATGCACTCGCCGGACGCCATGATCAACGCATGCCGCCGCACCGTCTCCGTCGGAGGGTATGCGGGGGTTCCTCTGGGTCTCACCTTTCCGCCGTCTACACGACCCCGCACGGCCGGCATGCATCCCGCATGAAGCGCATGCGGGCGGTAAATGCATACTCGCTATTGTAAATGGGCACTCGAGCGCGTTGTCGGTATTGCGCATTCATGGGTAATCAGGCGTACCGAGGTGTGCGGAATCGACGCGTGTGCGCGGAGCGGCTCGCCGACGACTCCCCGCATGTCGCTACGGCGTGAACGAGGCACTACTTGTCTTTCGAGCCCGCCTTCGCCAGCTTCCGGCGCGCCGGTTTCGTCGATCGGGACGCGGCTGGACGGGTTGCCCATGCGCCCATGTTCGTGCTACCTGCCCTGTCGCCGCGATGAAGATCGCCACCTGGAACGTGAATGGAATCCGCGCCCGCGAGGTGCAGCTCATCGACTGGCTCGCCCGCGAGGCGCCCGACGTGGTCTGCCTGCAGGAGATCAAGGCCTCGCCCGACCAGGTGCCTGCCATGCTCTCCAGCCCGGCCGGCTACCATGGCCACTGGCACGGCCACAAGGGCTACTCGGGCGTCGGCCTCCTGCTGCGCCGCGAGCGGTTCGGCGACGTGCCCGTGTTCGTGCACCCGCCCTTCGACCACGAGCACCGGATCGTGGTCGCAACGGTGGCGCCGTTCGTCTTCGCGTCGGTCTACGTGCCCAACGGTGGCAAGGACTTCGCCGCCAAGATGCGCTTCCTCGAGCAGATGGTCGCCTGGGCGGGCGAGCTGCGCGCGGCCGGCCAGCACCTCGTGCTGTGCGGCGACTTCAACGTCACGCGCACCGACCGCGACGTCCACCCCAGCCAGCGCAAGCCGGTGATCGGCCAGCTGCCCGAGGAGCGCGCGCTGCTCGACGCGCTGTTCGGCAACGACCTCGTCGACGTCGGCCGGCATGTCGACCCCGAGAACGAGCGCCTGTTCACCTGGTGGGCGCCATGGCGCAACATGCGCGGCAACAACATCGGCTGGCGCCTCGACTACATCGCCGCGAGCGCCGCGCTGGTCGACGAGCAGGTGCGCTGCGTCGCCTACCGCGAGGTCGGTACCAGCGACCACGCGCCGGTGATCGCCGAGCTGCGCGACACGCCGATGGAGGCGCCGACGCCGACGTTAGGACGCGGCTAGCGAAACACGCCGTAGGCGTTGGCGATCTCGTCGGGGTCGAAGGCGCCGCAGATCCGGTACTCGATGCGGTCGTTGAGGGTGTTCTCGGCGTCGGAGACGCCGAACAGGCGCGCCGCCGTGCGCGTCTCCAGGTCGAGCAGGTAGCCGGGCGTCGCGAAGCGCTCCTTGTTGTCGGTGCAGCAATCGGTGCCGTCCGGACAGTCCTCGTTGCGGCAGGCGTCCCATACGCCGACGCGTCGGATCGATCCCTCGTAGTTGATGTCGACCCAGTGGTAGCGGTCGCCGTCCCAGTCGGAGAAGTCGACCGCAGCGATCTCGACGTTGGCGTAGAACGCCGCGGTGAGCCCGGTGAACTCCATCACGCTGCCCGAGTTGGGATCGTCGTTCTCGTCGCTGTTGTTGTAGCCCGTCAGGGTGCCGACCAGCCATCCCGAGCAGCTCACGTCGTCGTCGCCGGCGTCCGGGCGGGACGAGTTGCCCGCGTCGGGTGCGCCGTCGTCGTCGCCTCGGGCGGGCGGCGGAGCAGCGCAGCCGAGCGTGCACAGCAGAATCGCGAAGACAGGCGAGGTGACGACGCGCATGCTCGCAGCATGGCATCTCCGCGTCCGCCTTCGTTGCTCGATAGCGTGTCGCTTTTCGGAGGACTCGACTCCCAGCACCTGCGGGCTCGACCCCGCAGCCAGACGTGCAAGTCCTGGGAATCACGTGGCCGCTCCGCTGGCGCAGCGCTTGCTCTTGCTGGCGGCATGACATCTCGGGTACGGCTGCGCGCCGCCCTCGCGGCGATGGTTCTAGGTCTAGGTCTAGGTCTGGTCGGGTGCACGCCGGAGGGCGCCGACGTGCCCGAGCACGGGCCGGTCCTGCCTCACGAAGGCTCGGACGACTACGTGTTCCCCCCCATTGCCCACTCGGGCTACGATGGCAACAGCACCTTCACGATGCCGCTCGCGACCAACCTCACGGACGTCACCTGGGAGGTCGAGGATCCGACCATCGCGGTCATCGCCCCGACCTTCGCGTCAGAGGAGCTGTCCGTCTACGGCAAGACCTGGGGCATGGTGACGACGCTCAAGCCCGGCACCACCAAGGTGTTCGCGATCTCGGGCACCCGGCGCGCCGAGGCGACGATCGTCGTCAGCGCGTACCAGCCCGCCGACGTCGCTGCCGGCAGGAAGCGCTACTACGAGCCGGACAACGCGTCCGGCCCCGGGCGCACCGCCTGCGTCGATTGCCACGGTCAGATCCAGACCGGCGCCGACCATTCACCGCTCGAGATCGAGTTCTTCTCCGACGCCGACGTGATCACGGCCATCGTCGACGGCCAGTACCCCGACGGCTACGTGCTCCAGAACGTGAACCACGTCTGGAACCTGACCGAGGCCGAGAGGGTCGGCATCGTTCCCTATCTGCGCACCCTGTCGCCGACCGGGTTCTTCTAGAGTGCGGGCGCCGTCCGCAGCACGCGGCACGCGAGCCGACCCCACAGGGGGCGCTACTTGCGGCGCAGGCGGGCTTTGAGGGCGGCGAGACCCTGGCGAGCGAGCCGGTGGGCGCGCGCGGCGTGCGTGGGGTTGGCG
>JBKJOI010000793.1:0-3592 GCA_046595695.1 Haliangiales bacterium
CGCCGGCGCGGCCGCGAGCACAGGCGCGGCAGGGGGCACGGGCGCCGACGTGGCCGCGGGCGGCGCTGTCGCCGAGGGCGCGGCCGGTGCGGGTGCGGGTGCGGGTGCGGGTGCGGGACGGACGGTCGCCTGGAACGACGCGAGCCCGGTCGCCGCGCCCGGCCCGACGCTCCGCTGCGCGTGCAGGGCCGCGAGCTTCGCCTGCGTCGCGGTATGCCCCTGGTCGACCTCGAGCACGATCTTGCACACCGCGATGGCCTTCAGGAGGAAGCCGGTCGCCGAGAACGTCTCGGCAGCGCGCGACAGCGCGGCGACCGCGTCCTCCTTCTTGCCCAACCGGCGGTTCATCTCGCCCGCGCGCTGCGGCCAGGTACCGTCCTTGGGCTCGAGCTTCTCGAGCGCCGCGTAGCACTCGAGCGCCTTCTTCCACTTGCCCTTGGTGACCGCGTCCTGCGCCTCGTCCTTGAGCTTGCGCGGGTCAGGTCGGGCCATGGCCGTTCATCATATCCCGCGCGGCCCGCCGGCCGCCACTTCCGCCAGAAAGTCGGCGTAGCGCTGCATGAGCTCGCGCGTGACCGGCCCACCTCCGCCCCCGCCGACCTGGCGGTCGTCGAGCACGGTCACGGGCATCACGCCCTTGATCGAGCTGGTCAGGAAGATCTCGTCGGCGGCGCGCAGCTCGTCGGGAGTGACCCGGCCCTGCTCCACCGGCATGCCCGCGATCGCGAGCAGCTCGAGCGCACGGCGCCGCGTGATGCCCTCGAGCAGCCCGGCGGCGGCGGCGGGCGTGCGTACGCGTCCCGCGCGCACCACGAACACGTTCGACGCGCTGCCCTCGGCGATGTCGCCGGCCGAGTTGCACAGGATCGCGTCGTCGGCGCCGCGCGCCTTTGCCTCCGCCACCGCGAGCACGCCGTTCAGGTAGTTGCCCGACTTGACCGATGGATCCAGCGCGCGCGCCGACACGCGCTCGATCTTCGCGACGACCACGCGCAGACCGCCCGCGTAGGTCTCGGGCGCCGGCAGCTTCAGCGGCTGCACCACGATCACGCGCCGCGGCGCCCCGGTGGCGAGCGCAGGATCGAGCCCGATGGGGCTGTCGCCCCGCGTGATCATGATCCGCGCGTACGAATCCGGATGGCCCGCCGCGGCCAGCGTGGCGGCCAGCTCACCCGCGACCAGCTCGGTCGAGGTCGGCCGGAAAGCGAGCGCCGCGGCCGACCGTGCCAGCCGCTCGAGGTGACGGTCCAGATCGACGGTCCGACCACCGGCCGTGCGCAGCGATTCGAAGACGCTGTCGCCGTAGAGGAAGCCGCGGTCGTAGACGGGGATGACCGCCGTCTGCGCGTCGTGCAGGCGGCCGTCGATGCTCACGGAGACACGCGCGTGGGTCGGCACAGAGATCGGCATGTTTCGTCCGCGATTCTACATCTTTGCGTCAACCGGGACAAAAGGCACGCGCTTGTCTTGACTCGCTAACGCATCGCGTTATCCTCGCGACCGACACATCGCGTCATGCCTTAAGGAGGCCTACGATGACGACCGCAGCAACCGCATCGACCAATCTCACTTCCGCCGCCCCGACGAAGCTCTCGGAGCGCGTTCGTACCCAGCTCGACGCCGCCAACGAGCGCCTCGACCAGGGCGCCGTCGCCGTCCGGGGCGTGCTCGCACGCGTGGGCCAGCGGCTCCGCGCCCTGTTCCCCGTGCCCACGCGCGGCGACATCGCCGAGCTGTCGGCGCGCCTCGAGCGCCTCGAGAGGGAGATCGATCGCCTGGTCGGCACCCGCGGCAACGGCGTGCCCGAGAGCTCGATCGCCGAGAAGCGCCTCCGCAAGCCCAAGCCGCGCAAGGACTAGGTCCGAGAGCTCCACTCTTCCCCGAACCGCGCGCCCGGCTCTTACCCCTTCGGCTTGGTCGAACCGGTCAAGCGCAACCGCCAGACCATCATCAGGGCCTCGATGAAGATCTTGCGCGACATCTTGGACTGTCCCACCCGCCGGTCGACGAACACGATGGGCATCTCCTCGACGCGAAAGCCCGCGCCGAGCGCGCGGTATTTCATCTCGATCTGGAAGCCGTAGCCCTGCGATCCGACCGCGTTCAGGTCGAGCGTCTCGAGCACGCGGCGCCGGTACGCCAGGAAGCCCGCGGTGAGATCCTGGATGCGGACGCCCAAGATGGTGCGCGCGTACAGCCCGCCGCCCTTGCTGATGAAGCGGCGCATGACCCCCCAGTTCTCGGTCCCGCCGCCCTCGACGTAGCGCGATCCGATCACGAGGTCGGCCCCGGCGTCCAGCCGCCGTACCATCTCGGGCACGTACTTGGGGTCGTGCGAGAAGTCGGCGTCCATCTCGATGAGCACCTCGTACCCCTCGGCGAGGCCCTTCTTGAAGCCGGCTATATAGGCGGTGCCCAGGCCCTGCTTGCCCTGGCGGTGGAGCACTTTGACCCAGGGATGACGCGCGCACAGCTCGTCCACCACGTGGCCGGTCCCATCCGGAGAATTGTCATCCACGAACAGGACGTGCGCATCTGGCACAGCCTCGTGGACCGCCATGGCAATGGCGGGAGCGTTCTCGCGCTCGTTGTACGTCGGAATGATGATGAGCACTCGAGCGCCGGTCATTCGCGCGCGCAGCGTACACGAACCTCTCGTGATCGTGGTAAGTTCGGCGATGCAACCGTGCAGATCCTCAAGGTACGCTTCCGCACCAACAGCGAGTTCACCGAGTCGTATCAGGCGGACCTGTCAGGTGGCGGCCTATTCTGTCCCACCACCACCCCTCTGCGTGCGGGCACCCCGGTGATCTGTGAGCTCACCGTGCCCGCGCTGCCCAACAAGGTGCTGATCCGCGGCACGGTTCGGGCCTGGCGCCCAGCGTTGCCGCGCTTACGAGTCCGCGCGGGGGCAACAGTCGAGTTCGCCAACGAGGAAGCCGACAAGCGCGACTTCATCGTGGAAACGGTGAAGGGAACACGCGCGGCCGCGCCACGGCGCAAGCACACGCGCCTGCCGGTCGAGCTGCCGGTACGCTGGCGCCGTGTCGAGATCCCCGACTTCCAGACCGGCGGATTGTCCGAGATCTCGGTCGGCGGCGCCTTGCTCACGTCCACCGAACGGCTCGAGCTCGGCACCGAGGTGATCCTCGAGGTCACCCCGCCCGGCGCGGTGAGCCCGCTCGCGATCGCCGGCAAGGTCAGCTACCACTCGCCCTCGGGAGCCATGGGCGTGAAGTTCCAGTACCGCGACGGTGGTGGCTCGCGCCGGCTGCGCGAGCTCGTGCGTCGGCTGCGTCTGGCCTGACCGTGTCCAGCCCGCCCCGGCGCTCCGGGCCCAAGCGCGCGCCCGCCGACGCGCGCCCGGCGGCGGCGCTGGTCGACGAGGTGCTGCGCACGCACGGCGCGCACGCCGCGGTGCGCGAGCACCGGCTGGTGACCGGGTGGATCGACATCGTGGGCGAGCGCGTCGCGCAGCGCGCCTGGCCGTCGGGACTGCAGAAGGGCGTGCTCTGGGTACGCGTCGCCAACTCGGCGTGGATGCAGGAGCTGTCGTTCCTGCGCGAGGCGATCGCGCAGGCGGCCTCCGATC
>JBKJOI010000823.1:0-2522 GCA_046595695.1 Haliangiales bacterium
GAACTCCTGCTTGATGCGCGCGATGTCGTCGGGTGACAGCTTCCACGTGCGGTCGTTCCAGATCCACCAGCGCAGCAGCGACCGGTTGACCTCCTCGAGCCCGAGCAGGGCGGCGTACTGGGCGCTGGCAGAGACGGCATAGTCACACGCGTGGATCGCGCCGCGCAGGGCGCGCCCACCGATCAGCTCGTCGCAGACGAAGTAGCGCACGACCAGCTCGTCGATCGGGAGGTTGGTCTCCTTGCCGAGCTCGACGAGCAGCGTGCAGCCAGCCTGGTTGATGATGGCGTTGGTCGCGACCGTGGCGATGATCTCGCGCCGCAGCTGGTGGCGCTCGATCTGGGCCTGGTGAGTCTGCGCGAGCTGGCCCGGGAAGTAGGCCGTGAGCATCGGCTGGAACATCGGCAACTCGGGCAGTCGCGAGCTGAGCACGCGATCGACCAGATCGAGCTTGGTGTGGGCGACCAGGACGGCCAACAGGTTGCGCGGCAGGCCCTTGCCGGTCGCCATCCAGCCCTTCAGCTCCTGGTCAGGCGGCATGTGCTCGGCGGCGCGGTTGAGGTTGTGCTTGTCGAGGTAGGCCAGGAGATTCAGGAACGGCTCGCCGCGCTTGAGCGTGCGCAGCGCCTCCATCGAGAGCAGCGCGGACTGGAGGTAGTTGTCCTGGACGCAGGCGCGCCCGACGTCGGCCTCGAGCGCGCGGAGCAGCGTGTCGCGGGCCGCGCGGGTGGTCGCGCCCGCCGCCATCATGGGCGCGAAGAGGATCTTGAGGTTGACCTCGTGGTCGCTGCAATCCACGCCGGCGGAGTTGTCGATCGCGTCGGTGTTGCAGCGCCCGCCCCGCAGGCAGTACTCGGTGCGGGCGCGCTGCGTGATGGCGAGGTTCGCACCCTCGCCGATCACCCGGGCGCGTAGCTCGAGCGCGCTGATACGGACGTTGTCGTTGACCTTGTCGCCGACCTCGCCGTGGCTCTCCGTGGTCGCCTTGACGTAGGTGCCGATGCCGGCGAACCACATCAGGTCGACCTCGAGCGACAGGATGGCGCGCACGAGGTCAGGGCCCGTGACGACCTTGGCCTTGAGGCCGAGCAGCGCCCTGGCTTCGGCGGACAGCTTGATCTCCTTCGCGGCGCGCTCGAACACGCCGCCGCCCTTGCTCAGCGCGCTGCTCGCGTAGTCGCTCCACTGCGTGCCCGGGGTGGTGAACAGCCGCTTGCGCTCGGCGTACGACAGCGTCGGATCGGGATCGGGATCGATGAACACGTGCTTGTGGTTGAACGCGGCCACGACCTTGAGCTTGTCGTTGAGCAGCATGCCGTTGCCGAACACGTCACCGCCCATGTCGCCGACGCCGGCGACGCGGATCGACGTGGTGCGCATGTCGCTGCCCAGCTCGCGGAAGTGACGCTCGACGTTGGCCCAGGCACCGCGTGAGGTGATCCCCATCGCCTTGTGGTCGTAGCCAGCCGAGCCCCCCGACGCGAAGGCGTCGTCGAGCCAGAACTTGTAGCGCAGCGAGATCTGGTTCGCGGTGTCGCTGAGGTGCGCGGTGCCCTTGTCGGCGGCCACGACGAGGTAGGGATCGTCGCCGTCATAGCGCAAGACGCCGGGCGGCGGCACGACCACGGTGCCCTGGTAGGTGTCGGTGACGTCGAGCAGGCCCGAGATGAACACCTCGTACTGCTGGCGTGCTTCCTCGCGGCTGGGGCCGACCTTGCGGGTCACGAAGCCGCCCTTCGATCCGGTCGGCACGATGACCGTGTTCTTGAGCGTCTGCGTGCGCTGCAGGCCGAGCACCTCGGTGCGGAAGTCGTCGGCGCGATCGCTGTGGCGGATGCCGCCGCGTGCCACCTTGCTGCCGCGCAGGTGAATGCCCTCGACGCCCGGGGCGTGCACGTAGATCTCGTAGAGCGGGCACGGCCGCGGCATATGCTCGATGAGGCTCGACTCGATCTTGATCGAGATCGTGTCGCCGCGCCCCGGCCGGTAGAAGTTCGTGCGGCGGGTGGCCTCGAACAGATCGATGAAGTGGCGGAGGATGAGGTCCTCCTGGATCGAGGTGACCTTCTCCAGCAGCTCGTCGTACTGGCGCGCGATCGGCGGCAACAGCTGCTCGGCGCGCTGCGTGGTCGTCGCCTCGTGGTCGGTCCGGAACTTGGTCTCGAAGTACGCGACGAGCAGCGCCGCGCACTCCGGGTGCAGGAGCAGGGCGTCGTTGACGCTGTGCGTGCCGAAACCCAGGAAGACCTGCACGAGGTAGTTGCGGTAGGTGATCAGGAGATCGATCTGCCGCCAGTCGAGGCTCGCCAAGTAGCCGAGGCCGAGGACCCGGTCGTCGAGCAGCTGGCCGTCGAGCACGCGCTGGATGATTGCGCCGAGTCGCTCGAGCGTCGCCTCGCCCTCGAGCGCTCGTCCATCCGCGCCGCTGACCTCGAAGCCCGTGATGTACACGTGGGGGCCGCTGCCACCCAGCTGCGCGACGAGGCGGCTGGTGGTGCGCAGCGCCATCCGATGCAACGTCG
>JBKJOI010000839.1:0-8291 GCA_046595695.1 Haliangiales bacterium
GCTCTTGAGCGCCTGGCACAGATCGTAGCCATTTTTGCCCGGCATCACCGCGTCGGCGAGCACGAGCTCCATGGGCGTCTGCCTGGCCAGCGCGAGCGCGTCGTCGGCGTTGCGGGCGGCATGGACGGTGTAATCGGACTGGCCGAAAGTGATGGCGACCACCTGCTGCATGGTGACGCTGTCGTCGGCGCACAGGATGTGCTTGGCCATCGGCGCTGAATCCTCCTTAAGAACGTGCCACTCGAAAGAACACCCAACTCAAGAGCCACACGGCGCAATCCCGACACCGTCACGAGGCGTGCAGAGACTGGTCGTGCTCTGACGTCGTATCACGCCGCGGACCGGACTGTCAACGAAATCCCCCTGGTTTCCAGATGGTTACGGTGTGCGGGAGAAGGCCTGCGCGGCGCGGGCGCACGGACAGTCGACAGGCCATACGGGCCTACGTTGTCTTGACGCCGGGGCGGCCGGGCGGTCAAATCACCGCGCCCGGATGAGAGAGCCCCGCATCGTGCTGTTCGAACGCGACGATCTCGCGCGTGAGCTCTACACGGAGTACCTCGTCGGTGAAGGCTACCGCGTCCGTGCGGAGACCCTCTTCGACGACGCGATGTCCGCGCTCAAGAAGGGGCAGGTGCCGCTGGTGGTGGCGGGCATCGCGCCCGGCGGTGCGACGGTGGCGCAGATCTCCGCCGCGATCCGGCGCACCTCGCCTCACACCGCCCTCCTGGCGCTCCTGGGTCGCGACGCCGCCGAGGGCACCCTGCGCGCGGTCCGCGACGGGGCGCTCGAGGCGCTCGCCAAGCCGGTATCGGCGGAGGCGCTGGCGCTGGGCGTGCGCCGCTGTCTCGAGACCACCTCGGTGCTCGAGCGCCAGCCCGAGATGCGCCGGCAGCTCATGATCTTCAGCTCTGCGCGGCGCATCCAGCGCGGCGCCGACGCGCCGCAGATCGCCGAGCTCTTGCTCGACGCCAGCCTCGCCGCCAGCGGCGCCGAGGCCGGGGTGGTCATCCGGCCGCCCGACCCGGACCGGCCGCCCGAGGTCTGGGCGGCGCGCCTGCTCGACGAGAACGCCGCGCGCGAGCTGGCCACCGGGCTCGACTGGAGCCTGCTGCGGACCGCTCCGGGCCCGGTGGTCTGGCTGCCACCGCTGCCGGCGTGGTCATCCGCGGGGGCGCCCGGTGCGGGCAGCACGCCACCGACGGGTGTGCCGGTGACCGGCGCGACGACGCCCGTGCCCACGTCTGCTGCAGCGACCCCGGCCGGCGTGGCCGCACCGGCGACCGCGCGCGGCGCGCGCGGCCGGGCGCTCGCGCAGCTCCTGCTCGTGCGCGTCGGGGATCCCGAAGCGGAGCGACTCTGGGTCGCGCTCGCCGCGGGGACCAAGGCCGCCGCCGCGCTGGTCAGCGCGCCCGAGGGCGAGCGCGTGCAGCGCGAGCAGGAGCTCGCCGTGTACGCCACCGAGGCGGCGTTCGCGATGGACATGCTGGGCGAGCACCCCGACGCGGCGCTCGAGGGATCTATCGATCCGCTGACCGACCTGCTCGACGCGCGCAGCCTGCTGCGCGCCGTGACCCACGAGATCGCGCTGGCCAAGAAGGGCGAGCGCGGCCTCGCGGTGCTCACGCTCGAGGTGCAGGAGCTGGGCGCCGCGCGCGACGAGCACGGCGGGCTGGTCATCGGGCAGGCGCTGGTCGAGTGCGCGCGCCTGCTGTCCCGCCAGGTGCGCGAGGTCGACCTGGTCGCCCGCACCGGCGAGGATTCGTTCGGTGTGCTGCTCGCGGGCACCAACCTGGACGGCGGTCAGCGCGCCGGCGAGCGCATCCGCGCCGCGTTCGCGGGGCATCGCTTCCTGGCCCGCGAGGGCCTCGACCTGCCGCTCACCGTGCAGGTCGGCGTGGCCGGCTTCCCCGAGCACGCCGCCGAGGCCGCGGCGCTCTTCGAGGCGGCCCGCAAGTCTGCCAGCGGCGCATCACCGCGGCGGCGCGGCGCCACCAAGAGCTAGCTGACGGTTGGTGACCGATGCCGCAAGCTGCCAGGGCGTGTACGTCGCGCCGGCCGGGGCGCGGCTATACTCCGCTGCATGAAGTTCGCCCCTGCCCCATTCGCCCGCGCCGCGCTGCTCGCGCTCGCCGCGGCCCTGACCCTGGCCTCGAATGCGCCGCCGGATCCGCCCGCGCAGTACCCGTACGGCCAGCAGCCCGGCCCGTACACCCAGCAGCCCGACCAGCCTTATGGCCAGCCACAGCCCGGCCAGGATCCCTACGGACAGCCGCAGCCACAGCCCGCGCCCGGCGACAACGGCCTGGGCGCGCTGCAGGGCGGCGAGCTCGGCGCGCAGGTCGGTGGTCAGCCCGCCGCCCCCGGTGTGCCCGGCCAGGACTATTGCTTCACGCTGCGCACCGCGCAGACCACCACGTCGATCTGCGCGGTCGGCTTCGGCGGCTGCGAGCGCCAGCGTCAGGGCGCGGTCGCCGATGGCCAGTCGACCACCGAGTGCGTGCCGTGGTCGCCGGTGGCGTGCTTCCAGCTCGGCGGCGATGCGTCGCTGGGGTCGCGCTTCTGCGCCGCCAACCTCGAGGACTGCGAGCTCTGGCGCCGCGTCGATCGCCAGAACAACGGCGCGACCGGCGACGCCTGCGCCTGGAAGCAGTAGCCCGCTCGCCGCAGCGCGTCACTTCCGCGGCCCGGCTCGCGCGCCCGTGCTAGGTTCACCCCGAGCCGCCCATGATGGATGAATCCGCCTACGAGAAGCTGATCGCCCGCGCCTTCCGCCGCGTCGAGGACGCACTGGCCGAGGTCGACCCCGACCTCGTCGAGGTGTCGACGACCGGCGACATGGTCACGCTGCAGTTCGCGAACGGCGTCCGCTGCATCCTCAACACGCAGCGCGCGGTGCGTCAGCTCTGGCTGGCCGCACGCGCCAGCGCCTGGCACTTCAGCTTCGATCCGGTCGGCGAGGCCTGGCAGGACGACAAGGGCCGCGGCGACCTGTGGACGATCCTGCGCGGCGTCGTGAAAGAACTTTCAGGCCAAGAGCTCCTCGCGTAAGACAGGCCAAGCTCATGCCGCCGTCGCCGCCCTCTTCGTCCCCGTCGCTGTCGCTGTCGCCGTTCAAGCAGGCGGCGGCGCAGGCCGTCGCTGCCGCCCTCGGCGTCGACGCGTCGATCCTGCCGGTCGGCCAGCCGCCCGACGCCGCCCTCGGCGATCTCGCGGTCGGCTGCTTCCCGGCGGCCAAGCTGCAGAAGGCCGCGCCGCCGGTGCTGGCGCACAAGGCCGCCGCCGCGTTCGTGCCCACCGAGCTGCTCGCCTCGGCGACCGCGGCCGGACCGTACGTCAACTTCAAGCTCGAGCGCGGCGCGCTCTACCGCCACGTGTTCGCCGCCGCGCTCGGTGACAAGCCCGAGCTCGTGCCCACGAGCTACGGCGCCGGCAAGACCGTGTGCGTCGACTTCTCGTCGCCCAACATCGCCAAGCAGCTCGCCTACCACCACATCCGCTCTACCGTGCTCGGCCACGCGCTGGTCAACCTGCACCGCGCGCTCGGCTTCCGCGTCGTGGGCATCAACCACCTCGGCGACTGGGGCACCACGTTCGGCATGATCATCGCCGCCATCCAGGAGTGGGGCGCGCCCGAGCCGTTCGACATCGAAGGCATGCACGGGCTCTACGTGAAGTTCCGCGACGCCAGCAAGACGAACCCGGCGCTCGCCGACAAGGGCCGGCAGTGGTTCAAGAAGCTCGAGGACGGCGACGAGATCGCGCGCGGCCTGTGGCAGCGCATCCGCGACGTCTCCTGGGCCGAGTTCAACCAGATCTACCAGCTGCTCGGCATCCACTTCGACGAGGTGCGCGGCGAGGCGGCCTACGAGCACGCGATGCCGGCCGTCATCGCGATGCTCGAGTCGAAGGGCCTCACGTCGACCTCCCAGGACGCGCTGGTCGTCGACCTCACCGCCGAGGGCATGCCGCCGCTCTTGCTGCGCAAGAACGACGGCGCGACGCTCTACGCTACGCGCGATCTGGCTGCGGCGCTCTACCGCTGGGAGACCTACCACCCGGATCGTTCGCTGTACGTGGTCGGCCAGGGGCAGGCGCTGCACTTCAAGCAGCTCTTCCGCGTGCTCGAGAAGTCGGGCCACGCGTGGTCGTCGCACCTGGTGCACGTGCCGTTCGGGATCGTGAAGATCGGCGGCAAGATGGCGGCCACGCGCGACAACAACGTCGTGTTCCTCAAGGAGGTGCTCGCCGAGGCGCAGGCCAAGGTCGCGGCCAAGATGGCCGAGAGCTCCGACCTCGACGCCGCGCGCCGCGAGACCATCGCGCGCGAGGTCGGCATCGGCGCCATCGTGTTCGCGAACCTGTCGTCGCAGCGCGAGAAGGACGTCGACTTCGACATGGAGCAGGTCACGTCGTTCTCCGGCGACGCCGGCCCGTACGTGAACTACGCCCACGCGCGCACCGCTGGAGTGCTGCGCAAGGCGGGCTCGGCCGCGCGTGATCTGGGTGGCGCCGACCCCGCGCTGCTCGGGCTGCCCGAGGAGTGGGCGCTCGCCCGCCTGCTCACCGAGCTGCCCGACGTGTGCGCGCATGCGGCCAACCTGTTCGAGCCGCACCACCTGACGCGCTACCTGCTCGACGTCTCCGCCGCGTACTCGCGCTGGTACTCGCTGGGCAACGACAAGCCGGAGTACCGCACGCTGGGCGTCGCTGTCGATGCCGAGGTCTCGCGCGCGCGTCTCGCGCTGACCGCGGCGACCCGCGAGACCCTTCGAGTGGGCCTGGGGCTACTCGGCATCTCCGCCCCCGACGAGATGTAGCTTTTTGAGGTATCCTCCCCGGCGCGGCCCATCTGAGAGCCCCGGAGGATCGAGCCATGCGGAACCTGTCGATCGTAGTGAGCCTGCTGGCAGCAGTCGCGTTCGCTGGATGCAAGAAGGAAGAGGCGAAGGCTCCCGAGCCGGCGGTGGTCGTGACACCGGATGCGGCCGCCGCCAAGCCTGATCCTGCGGCGGGCGGCGAGCCTGGCGAAGGCGGCCACGGCTCGGGCACCGGCGGTGGGTCGGGCGGCGGCGGCTCCATGGCCGGCGGCACCGGCAAGATGGACAACAAGATGGCCAACTGCCCGAGCGCCGTGGCGGGTGCCATGACGGCCGTTGCCGATACCAAGGACGCGGTCGAGGTCACGGTCGTGGCCAAGGACAAGGCCGGGACCGAGGAGATCCGCGCGCGCGGCAAGAAGCTCGTCGAGGCCGCCAAGATCCCCGCCCCGGCCGAGATCAAGCACTCGGGTACCGGCACCGGCGGCGGCGAGGTCGGCCACTGCCCGGTCGTGCTCGACGACACCACGGTCGAGGTCGCCGAGGTCGAGGGCGGCGCGAAGTTCACCGTCAAGCCGGCCAAGCCGGAAGACCTGGCCGCGCTCGTCACCGAGTCGAAGCGCCGCAACGACGCGCTGCCCGGGCCCGCCGCGAAGTAGCCCGCCCCCGCGCGGCCCCCGCACCGCGCGCCATCGCGGGCCGCGCGCGCCGCTTGCCCACCACCGCCCCGGGGCCTGAAGTCCCGACCTGGTGTGCGAGGTCGACAGGGGCGTGCCGCACAAACCACTGTAATCACCTGATTTCTCGCGAGGCACGCCGGTTGCTTCATCCCGGCGCATGCGCATCGTTCGTCAGATCCTCCTCGCCTCGGTGCTGGTGCTGGGCCTCCTTGCCGGGTGCTCGGGCAAAGAAGACTCGGGCCCATCGGCCGACGCGAGCTTTGCGACGCTCGACGCGGGCGAAGGTCAGCTGCCGTTCCTGGCCGAGTGCATGGAGAACGCGCAGTGCGAAACCGAGCTCTGCTTCAACTTCAACAACAAGGGACCGCACTGCACGCACGAGTGCCAGACCGCGGGCGACTGCGAAGAGCCCTCGCCGGGCTGTAGCGGCATGGGCGTCTGCAAGGCGCCCTAGGAGAACCCATGCGCGCCCCCCACCGCTGGTTGCCGCTCGCCTTCGCCGGCCTCGCGCCGGCACTCGGCCTGTCGTTCACGCTGACCGTCCTGCCCGCCAGCGCCGCTGCCGACGACATCACCTGGGGCGGCTCGGTCGACGGCGGCGCGCCGCAGCAGGGCAAGAAGCGCAAGCCGTTCGAGCCCGACACCGCGCTCGAGCTGACCGGCGAGGAGCTGGCCGCGCGCGGCGCCACCAACCTCGCCGAGGCGCTCGACCTCTTGCCCCAGATCACCGTCAAGGCCGGCGGCCGCGGCGGCGAGCAGGCGGACATCCGCGGCGCACGCAAGGGCTGGATCAAGTTCATCATCGACGGCGTTCCCGTCGACGACATCTATTACGGCAACTTCGATCTCACCTCGATCCCGGTCACCGACATCGTCGAGATCCGGGTCTCCACCGCGCCGGCGTCACCGCTCGACGGCCCGGGCGGCCCGGGCGGCGTGATCGAGGTGATCACGCTGCGCGCCAGTGGCGAGCGGCGCCTGGCGGCGCGCGCGCAGGCCTCCGACGCGCCCAACGCGTCGGGCTGGGTGACCGGCCGCGCGAACGTATTCCCGACGCTGGGCGTGCGCGTCTCGGCGGGCGGCACCTTCGGCGCGCACGACTACGACGTGACCATGGACGACGGCAGCGAACGCAGCCTGGGCGAGGACACGCGCACGGCCAACGCCGCGCTGCGCCTCGAGTCGGAGACCGATCGCGGCAACCTGGGCCTCGATCTGGCCGCGCAGCACCGCAGCTTCGTGGTGCCGCCGGGCGAGGAGAACGGCGCCGACATCCTGGTGATCGACGGCGAGGAGTCGGCGCGCCTGGGCCTGTGGGGCGAGACGCACGCGCGCGGCTGGCGGCTGCACGCGCGCGGTCACTTCCAGCTGCTCACGCGCGACTCGCGCAGCTACGGCGACGCGACCATGACCACGCTCGACAACCGCGAGAACCTGTCCGCGGACCGCTCGGGCTTCTCGATCGCGGCCAACCGCGGCCTGGGCGCCGGCTTCGAGCTGGTGCTCGCCTCGTACCTCGACACCGAGCACGCCACCGTCGACAACCTGGAGGGGCGCATCCAGGGCGGCCGCAGCACCGTGGCCACGGTCGCGAGCGGCGTGCAGTTCCGCTCCGGCGCCTGGAAGGCCGACGCCGCCGCGGGCGTGAGCCTGCCCGACGGCGCGACGCCCTGGCCCGAGCTCAAGCTCAGCGTCGGCTGGCAGCCGATCGCCGAGGTCGGCGTCGAGCTGGTCGGCGCGCGCAAGGGCCGCGTGCCCACGCTGCGCGAGCGCTACCAGCTGGTGAGCGGCAACGAGGAGCTCGATCCCGAGACCTCGACGTTCGTCGAGGCTTCGGCGACCGTGCGGCCCCTGCCCTGGCTCGTGCTCAAGACCGGCGTCTACGCGCGCGAGGTCGAGCAGATGATCAAGATCGACTTCGACACCGGCATGCTCGCCAACCTGGGCGACGTCTCGTTCCGCGGCTTCGACGCCGAGGTGCGCATCGATCCGATCCGCGCCGCGGGCGCCGGCGCGGCCTACCGCTTCATCGATGCCGACGCCGACTTCGACAACGCCGGCTTCGAGCCGCTCGACTTCCTGCCCGCGCACAAGCTGGACGGCTGGGTCACCCTGCGCCTGGGCACGCGCGCCGGCGGCACCGGCCGCGTCCGCTTCGTCGACCGCCGCGTCGACCAGCGCGAGGTCCTGCCGCGCTACGTGACCACGGATCTGTCGGCCTTCTACCGCATCCGCACCGACCTGCGCGCGACCGCCAAGGTCGACAACCTGCTCGACAACCGCTTCGACCTGCGCGCCAACGGCTACCGCGATCCGGGCCGCCTCATCATGGTCGGCGTCGAGGGCGTCTGGGAGTAGCCCGCATCGTTCAGCTAGGGGCTGGCTCGCGCCCGAGGCGCACTTCACCAAGGAGCGGCTCGCCGTCATGATCCCCAGCTACGTGACGGCGCCTCAGTCATCCACCCTCGGCCTCCAAGCGCCCGCCCCGATGCCCGGTGCCGATGGCCCTGCCGTCGCGTGGGCCTCATCTGTCGCATCGTCCAACCCCAGCGGCCCGTCTTTGTTGGCCTCGCCCGCCTGCCCCGGCTTGGTCGGGGCGTGTCTGCCGCGCAGGGGCGCTACTTAGCTCTGCCCTGCCTGTGAGGACCGCGAACAGCTGACGCGATTCTTGCGGCGCTGGCGCGGAAGCGGCTTGGGGTGAGGGGGTCAGGACGCGTGACAGGCGCCCCTGGGTCGCTGGAACCCATGTGGGAATTGGTCACGAGCGGGCGGCTGTGCTTGCAAGCTGCGG
>JBKJOI010000914.1:0-4147 GCA_046595695.1 Haliangiales bacterium
GACGAAGTTGAGCAGGATCTCGACGATGATCTGCTGCACCTCGCCGGGTTCGAGCGTCGAGTGGAGCTGGCTGGCGGCGACATAGAGGCTCGCCAGCCGCTCGTTCTCGCGCATGAGATCGTCGGCGTACGCTGCCTCGATCATGGCTGCTCTGACCCTGGCTTCACGGTCCCCCCTACCTTGCGGCTAGCGTCGATCGTATCACGCGTTCCCGAAGCGCGCGATGACCTGGGCGATCTGGGGCAGCGGCAGCACCTCGGCCACGGCGCCGGTGCGGATGGCCTCGTTGGGCATACCGAAGATCACCGCGGTCTCGGCTGACTCGGCGATCACCTTGCCGCCCGCGTCGCGGACCGCGACCACGCCGCGCGCGCCGTCGCCGCCCATGCCGGTCAGCACGATGGCGAGCAGGTTGGGCCCGGGCAGCGCCGCGGCCGCGCTCTCGAACATCTTGTCGATCGAGGGCATGAAGTGGTCGCCGGCCTGCGGCGGCTCGATACGCAGGCGCAGGGCGCCATCGGAGCCGCGCACCACGGTGGTCACCGCGCCGCCCGGGGCCACCAGCGCGGTGCCCGCGACCAGCGCGTCGCCCGAGCGCGCCTCACGAAACGGCCACGCCGAGGTACGGCCCAGGCGCTCGGCGAAGGCCTGGGTGAATTTGGCCGGCATGTGCAGCCCGACCAGGATCGCGATGGGCAGGTCGAGCGGCCGCGGCAGCGCGTGCGCGATCTGCGACAGCGCGGGCGGCCCGCCGGTCGACGCGCCGATCACGCATAGCCGGGTCGGCGCGTCGACACTCGGGCGCGGCGCCGGGGCCGCGCCGGCCGCCGCTGCGCCGGCCAGGCCGGGCGGCACGGAGAAGCGGCCCGAGCCGCGCGGCAGGCGCTCGGCCAGCGAGACCACGCGCAGCCGGGCGATCATGCGCACCTTCTGCACCAGCTCGGCCTCGATGTCGCGCAGCTCGGGCGAGATGCGCTGCGTCGGCTTGGTGATGAAGTCGAGCGCGCCCAGCTCGAGCGCCTTGAAGATGCTGTCCTTGCGCCCGTTGGACGAGATCACGATCACCGGCGTCGGCCGCTTCGACATGAGGATGCGCAGGAAGGTGAAGCCATCCATTTTCGGCATCTCGAGATCGAGCGTGATCACGTCGGGGTGCTGCTGCAGCACCTCGCGCAGGCCCTCGTCGCCGTCGCCGGCGCGCGCGACCACCTTGATGCCGGGCTGGCTCTCGAGCATGGACGTGATGGTCTGGCGGTTGAATGCCGAGTCGTCGATCACGACGACCTTGATGACGGCCTCCTTGCCGCCGCTCTCGGGCTTGCCGCCCTTGTCGGCCGTCTCGGCGCCTTCCACCTTCTGGCCCGGCCTGAGCGTCACGGCGTCGCCCTCCCGTTCCCGACCGGCTTGCGGTAGACCATCGCGGTCTTGAGGTGGACCAGCTGGAACGCGGTCGACACGTTCAGCAGCGACTCGGAGTGGCCGAGCAGGAGGTAGCCGCCGGGCACCAGCTTGCGCTTGAACGCCTCGACGGCGCGCCGGCGCGACGCGTGGTCGAAGTAGATGAGCACGTTGCGGCACAGCACCACGTCGACCTCGCCGACCACCGAGAGCTGGTCGTCGTCGATGAGGTTCAGGCGCCCGAACGAGCACAGCGCGCGCACCTCCTCGCGCACCTGGTGCTTGCCCTCGGCCTCGCGGAACCAGCGCCGCTTGTGCCGCTCGTCGACGCCGCGGAACGACACCGGGCCGTAGGCCGCCTTGCGCGCGACCGCGAGCACGCGACGCGAGATGTCCGACCCGAAGATGCGCACCTCCCAGTCCTGGAACAGGCCGGTCTCGAGCACGAGGATGGCCAGAGTGTACGCCTCCTCGCCAGTCGCGCAGCCGGCCGACCACAGGGTCAGGTGCTTGCCGCGCGGGCGGCGCGCCGCGATCTCGGGCAGGATCTCGCCCTGCAGCGCGTCGAGCTGGTACATCTCGCGGAAGAAGTAGGTCTCGTTGGTGGTGATGCGCTCGACGATCTCCTCGAGCTCCTCCTTGCGGCTGGTGTGGTAGCGCAGGAAGCGGTAGTACTCGCCCCAATCGCGCACGCTGCGCACGGCCAGGCGCGGCACCAGGCGGCGCTCGACCAGGTGCTGCGCGTCGTCCTGGAAGAAGATCCCGCAGTAGTCGTGGATGAGGTCCCGGACCAGTCGGAACTCCTCCACCGTCATCTGGGGCGCGGATTCGTCGAGCATGCGGGTGCGGCCGACCTAGCTCCGCACCTTCAGGGCCTCGCCTTGGAGGGACCTGCGGTCGACTGGCGACGCCCGGCAGAGCCGGGCGAGCCTCCCCCCGCTTTCGACGTCGGCTTGTGCGACATGCTAGCTCCGCACCTTCAGGGCCTCGTCGATCACCTCGCGCACCAGTGGGTCGGTCTCGGCGGCGACGCGCTCGCGCAGCGCCGCGAGTGCGTCGGGCTCCTCGGCGGCGCGTGCGGCCAGCGCCTGCGCGGCCAGCCGGCGCACGTCCCAGCGCGAGTGCGCGAGCGCGCGCCGCAGCGCCGCGGCGGCCGGGCCGGGGCGCGCCGCGATGGTGCGCACCGCTGCCTTGACCAGCTCGGGGTCGGGACGGCCGAGCGCGTCGGCGAGCAGCTCGTCGTCGGCGCCCGGGTCGTCGGAGGGCCCGCGCAGCCGGCCGAGCGCCTCGAGCGCGAAGACCGCGACGCCGGCCTCGCCGCGCCGCGCGAGCTGGCGCAGCGTGGGCGCCGCCTTGCCATGCCCTAGCGCGCCCAGCGCGCGCACCGCGGCCACCCGCACCGACTCGTCCTCGTCGACGGTGGCGCCGATCAGCACGGTCACCGACTCCTCGGCGCCGACCGCACCGAGTGCGCTGGCCGCGGCCGCGCGCACCGCGGACTCCTCGTCGGTGAGCGCGAACGCCAGCGCCTCGCGCGCCTCGGGCGCAGCGCCCAGCGCGGCGACCGCGTCGGCGGCGGCCGCGCGCAAGGGCGCGTCGTCGGCCTGCAGCGCCTTGAGCAGGAGCGCGCGATCCTCGGCCTTGCCGACCGCGGCCAGCACCCGACAGAGCAGCACGGCGATCTCGCCGCGATCGAGCCCGCGCGAGGTGACCAGCATGCGCACCTCTTCGGGGTGGTGCTTGCCCAGGCGCGCGAGCGCCTGGCAGGCGGCCTGCGGCACCTCGGGATCGTGACGGCGATCGAGCGCGTGGAATAGCGGCGCGAGCGACGCCTTGCCGCCGACCTCGCCGAGCGCCTGCGCGGCGGAGGCCGCGGCGGCGGGATCGTCGTCCTCGAGGCCGGCGGCGAGCAGCGCGACCACCGCGGGGTCGGCGCCGGCGCCGGGCAGGCGCGCGAGCACGCCGAAGATCTCGGCGCGCAGGTCGCTCTGCGCGTCGCGCGCGAGCTGCACGAGCGGCGTGCGCGCCGCCTCGCCGTACGCGACCAGCGCCTTGACCGCGGCGGCGTGGACGTCCTCGTCGCGCAGCGCGTCGCACAGGCGCGGCAGGCCGTCGAGGAACTGGCCCCAGCCCAGCATGGTGACCGCGGCGCGGCGCACCGTGACCGCGTCGGCGGACACCGAGGCGACCAGGCCCTGCACCGCCGCGGGCGGCAGCGAGCGGATGAGCTCCTCGACGCGCGCGCGCTGAGCGGGCGGCTGCGCGGCATGCAGCGCCAGCATGCCCAGCGCGGCGGCCTCGCGCGCGCCGCGCACGCGGTCGGCCAGGCCGGCCGCGAGCACCGAGAGCCCGTTCAGGTCGCCGGAGTGGCCGACCGCCTCGAGCGCGGCGCGGCGCAGGATCGGGCTGGCCACGAGCGGCGCGAGCTCGGCGAGCGGCAGGTGCGCGGCCAGCCGGTTGAGCGCCTCGAGCACGGCCAGGCGACCGAGCAGGTCGGCCTGGGCCAGGCGCGCGCGCAGCGCCAGGTCGGCCTCGTGGCCGCCCACCTGCCCGAGCGCCTCGGCGGCGGCGGCGCGGATGTTCTCGTCGGCGTCGTCGAGCGCGCGCACCAGCGCCGGCACCGCGCTGCGGTCGCCGATCGCGGCCAGGCCCTCGATGAGGAACTTCTTGAACTCGCCGCCCGCGTCGAGCGCGGTCAGCAGCGGACCCACCGACGGCCGGCCGATGGCGGCGAGCGCCTCGGCCGCGG
>JBKJOI010000957.1:0-3048 GCA_046595695.1 Haliangiales bacterium
CTCGTGGCCGCCGTCGCGGGCAGCGGCTGCGCCTGCGCGAACGGGCGGATGGCGCGCAGCACCGGGAACACCTGGGTCAGGAGCGCGGCCTGGCGCGGCAGCAGGCTCGCCACCTGCTCGAGCGGCAGGCGCGCCAGGTAGCGGCTGAGCGAGTCGATCACGCCGTCGATGGCCTTGTAGGGCACCGACTCGCGCTCGTAGCAGCGCCCGGCGAGCACCACGGCGTCGGTACCCTCGGCCAGCACGTGGTCGACGAAGTGACGCACCAGCGCGCTCTTGCCGATGCCCGACTCGCCCTCGACGATGACCGCGACCTGCCCCTGGCGCGACGCGGCGAAGCGCTCGTGCAGCGCGGACAGCTCGGCCTCGCGTCCGACGAACGGCGGCGCGACATGGACGGACGGCGGTGTGACCGGCAGCACAGGGGTCACCGGCGCGTGTGCGCCCAGCCTGGCCAGCACCTCACTCCCGGTGGGACGCTCACGGGGATCATGGTGCAGGAGGTCGTGACACAGCTGGCTCAGGTCGGACGGCAGCCCGGCCACCAGCTCGTTCGGCGACACCGGCTCGAAGCTCTGCTTGTTGAACAGCACCTCGAGGGGCGGTCCCTGGAAGGGCAAGCGACCGGTGAGCGCCTCGTAGAGCACGACGCCGACGCTGTACCAGTCCGCCTCGGGGCCGACCGACTTGGCCGCGGCCTGCTCCGGCGCCATGTACGCCACGGTGCCGACGATGTTCGCCTCGGTGGTGTCGCCGGCCGGGCCCAGCTCGGTGACCAGGCCGAAGTCGAGCACCACGACGCGCCCGTCGGGCGTGACCTGCACGTTGCTCGGCTTGACGTCGCGGTGCACCTTGCCGGCGGCGTGCAGGGCCTGCAGCCCGCCCGCGAGCTGCGCCACCGTGCTGCGCAGGCGGTCGTAGTCCACGCCCCCGCCGGTGTGTCCGGGCGCGGTCACCTCGGCCCAGTCGACCGCGGTGGGCGCGGCGCTGAAACCCATGGGTGCCCGCGGCCCGCGCACGTACTGCAGGAAGTCGGTGCCCTCGACCAGCTCCATGGTGAAGAACCAGTGGCCCGAGGTCTCCACCAGGTCACCCAGGGTCACCAGGTTCAGGTGGTGGATGCCCTGCAGCGCGCGGAACTCCTGCTTGAAGCGGAGCAGGCCGCGCGCGTCGAGCTGGCGCAGCGTCTTGAGCGCGACGCGGGTGCCGCGCTCGCGATCCCGCGCCTCGTAGACCACGCCCATCCCACCCGCGCCGAGCTCGCGCACCAGCTCGAAACGCTCGGTACCGCGAAAATCACTGAACGACGTCGACACGGGCTCCTTGCACGCAATCTACCCGATGCCGCCTGGGACTTGGACCACAGGCCGCATCGGGGCGTCGATGACAGTGATAGAAGGGATCTCTCCGCATGCCGTTCATGGTCCGTCCAGGTGACGTCGTTCTCTACCGCAGCGAGTCGCGCATCTCCCGCGCGATCCGCTATTTCGACCAGTCCGAGGTCAACCACGCCGCCCTCGCGATCGAGCCCGCTCAGGTGCTCGAGATCCACGCGTGCGGCCTGGAGCAGCGCGCCCTCCTGGCCAGCACCGAGCCGGGAGGTTTCGCGGTCGTGCGCCGGCTGGTCGCGCCCGTGGCCATCGACCCGGTGCTCACGCGTGCCCTGGTGTTCCGGGAGCGCGCCAATCGCTACGCCTACGAGCAGATCCTGCTGCTCGCGCTCCTGGCGCTCACCCGCCGCGTGCCGGTCAACCGTTTCCTCAACTTCATGCTCCGCCGCATCCTCGACGCCGCGGCCGCGACGGTCTGCAGCTTCGCCGAGCGCGTGGTCGGCATGGAGGCGCTCACCTGCGCCGAGTTCGTCTACCGCTGCTACGACGAGGCGGCGCCAGGCATCGACGATCCCTACACGCTGCGCGTGAATCCCGAGTTCGGCCAGGTGGCGCGCCGGCGCGCCGACATGATCGCGGGGCTCGGCGGCGTCGGCACGTCGTCGTTCGTGTCGGCGGCGGCGGCGGGGGGAGCGGGCATGCCGCCCGACCTGGACACCATGCTGCGCGAGGCGCTCACGCGCGGCGCGCCGTCGGGCGGCGGCCTGGGCGGCCCGCCGGTGACCGCGTCGGGATCGTCACCCGGCTTCCCGGGCCTGCCGCAGAGCCTGGCCGCGGTGCTCGCGCGCGGCGTGCGCAAGGGCAGCCTGCTCGATCGTGTCCAGCGCGACCCGGCGCGGCGCGACGGCATCGAGCTCGAGAACGTGGCGCTCGGCGGGCTCCAGCGCCCGCCACCGCGCACGCCCGGCCAGGTCGAGGCCGCCATCGACGAGGCGTTCGATGACTACGAGGCCAAGGTCGCGGAGACCGGCGGCCGTGACGAACCCGGCCCGGTCGAGCAGACCGTGTCCGATGCCGACGTGGACCTCGCGGTGGCGAGCTTCGCCCACCAGCACATGAAGCTGGCGACGCCGCCGCGCGCCGAGACCCGCGCCGCGCTCACCGTCGCGCGCATGACGGCCGACCTGACCGACTCGCTACCGCCCGGCCTCCGGCACTTGTTCACGACCGCCGCCGACTTCGTCACCCCTGGCGATCTCTACAAGGTCAGCCAGCTGACCGTGCCCGAGCGGCTCGGGGCGGCCCGCTAGAGGCGCTCTCCGGGCAGCCCGTCCGCCACGTGGTCGACGAACCGACGCACCTTGGCGGGCACGAAGTGCCCGCGGGTGTAGACCGCAAAGATGCCCAACGGGGCCACCGGGAAGCGCTCGAGCACGGCCACGAGTCGGCCGCCCGCCAGATCGTCGGCTACCGAGAAGCGCGGTGGCACGATCAGGCCCGCGCCGGCGAGCGCGGCGCGCCTGAGCGCCTCGGCGTTGTCGGCGCTCATGGGCCCGGAGACCGGCACCACGATCGACAGACGGCCGACGTGGAAGCGCCACTCGACCTCGGCTCGCAGCGGTGAGAAGCGCAGGCATGCGTGCGCGCGCAGATCGTCGGGCGTGCGGGGCGTGCCGTGCGCAGCCAAGGTGGTGTGCGCCGCGCCCGCCTACCTGGC
>JBKJOI010000174.1:0-22279 GCA_046595695.1 Haliangiales bacterium
CCCGAACCAGAACCGCACGGTGCTTCCGGTCACCGCCCAGACGCGCTGGCCCAAGTGATCATATTGGTACGTCTCCGTAGCCGACGCACCTGAACCGGAAACCTGACGCATCTGATCATCCCCATCCCATGTCAGGTCCATGGGTACGCCGAACGGCATGGAGCGCTCGATCATGTTTCCGCTGGGGTCGTAGCGGAACGTGGCGTACGGCGTCTGCGTGCCCGCCACGCGCAGTTCGTTCACGGCCTGAGCGTCGCGCCGGGAACTGGAGGGCTCGATCGCGGCGTCCGCGTAATCGTAGTCGACGCTACGAGGCACGACGCTCGCCGGGCCGCCGATGGTAGCGTTCGTGATGTTGCCGGTTGGCGAGTATGCCATGCTCGCCGAGTAGCCGTTGGGCCCGCTGGCAGTCAGTAGCCTGTGCGTCTTGTCATAGGTGAAGGCCGCGCCAGCGTCCGCGAGCTTCGCGCCGGTGTGGCTCCAGTTGCCGCCCGTGACTTGCTTGAGGTCCCCGGCTTGCCAGTACGTGTAGTTGCGCTGGGCACGGACGGCCGTCCCCACGGTGACCCGGTCCTCGATGGGACGGCCGAGCAGGTCGTACTTCCAAGCCCTGGCTTGTCCGGCGAAGTCGCTTCCCGTGGTCCGCGATCGCGGAGCCCCGGCAACGGATCTCGTGCCGTAGTCCGCGATCATCTTGCGCGTGCCCGTCTCCGTCGCGGCGTACTGAACTTTCTGCGGAAGACCGCGCGCATCATAGCTCGTGAACCAACTCTGCCCGTCGTCCCAGGTCGACTGTATAAGCTGACCCATGGGGTTGTAGCCGCGCTTGACCCACTGACTCACCAGCGGACCTTCATTCGGGACACCCGAGGCCTTCGGATTGAACGATCGGACCTCGGCCGAGACCTGCCCATTGGCCTCGTAGCTGTAGTCGACGCGCTGGAAGTCTGGCAGGCTGGCAGCCCAGTCCCGCGGCTGCCACACCGAGGTCAACTGCCCCTTGCCATTGGTGCCGGCATCGTACCCGTAGTGCATCTTGCCTATCGCCAGCGCGCGGCGTTGCGCGGGGGACATCCCCCGCATCGCAGGGTCGTGCACCAGCGGCCGCCCCAGTGCGTCGTATGTCGTGGTGCTCCTGTAGAGTGCCTCGACAACCCCAGCCGGTACAGGGCTGATCTCGCCCGTCATGTTCCCGTCGAGGTCGTACTCATAGCGCCAGACACGGCCTTCACGGTCGATCTTCGTGCGGCGTCCCAGCCAGTCGTGCGTGAGCCGCGTCGAGTTGCCTTCCGCGTCGTTGACCTCGACCAGCCGATCGTGGTTGTCGTACACATAGTAGGTGACCGCGTTCGCCTTCGGATCGTCAACCGTCGGTGCCGAGTTGCCGACCTCTTCCACCTCGACCAGACGTCCGAACGCATCGTAGCGACCCTGCGTCGTTGCACCCGTGCCATCCGACGAAACCTCAGCCACGGTGCGCGACGACACGCGAACTCCCGATGGCAGCAGCACGTCGGCGTAGACGACTGTCGAAGAGGCTCCATCGGGGCGCAGAACCTTCACGGTCCGGCCGAGCGAGTCATAATAGAAGTTGTAGTTGACCTGGGCCGTGGAATCCGAAGCCGAAGATGGGTCCGGCACAAAGGTGCGACGCAGCTTGCCCGCCACGTCGTACTCGTAGCCAGTCACGGCCTCGATGTTATTGCCGAGTTGGCGGTGCTGCGTCTCCTCCGTGACACGCCCGAGCCCGTCGGTCTTGCGCGATGTCTTGACCCAAAGCTCGGGTGACAGTTGCTGCCGATGCTCCTCGGTATAGGCATTGCTGAAGTCGCCGTACGTGAATTTCTCGAGCACGTAGGAGCCATAGCCACCCACCTCGAGATCGAAGGAGGCGGCGTGGGTGAGGACGCGCCCGAGGCCATCCAGCGTCCAGACCTCCTCGTCCCACTTGATCCCGGAGGGTGAGCAGATCTGCACCGGCTGCCCATCTCGCCCGATGGGACCCGGCCCACACGTCCACACCGTCTTTGCGTTGGGACCGACCTGCTTCACGATGACGCCCGTGCCCGCGTCCCTGAGGACCGTCACCTGATGGCCGAGCTCATTGGTCATGAGCGACGGGAACACCTTGTTGCCGAAGTACTCGTACGTGGCCGCCTTGCCCGCGGTGCCTGCATTGACCTGACTGGGCTTCTTCTCGGTGAGCATGTTGCCGGTCGTCGTGTCGAACGTTCGTTTCGTGACGGCTACCGTCACGGTCGCGCCTTCGACCCGCTGCCGAGTCTCGGTGGGCAGTCCATAGGCATCGAACGTGGTCTCCGTCCGACCGGTCGCCTGCCAGATGTAGCCGACGTCGCTCCCATCGGGCGTACCCTTGTAGGAGTTCTCAGCCTTGGTCAGCACCAAGTAAGTGAACGGCGACGACGTACTCGGGTAGCGCACGTCGGGCTCGAAGGACTTTCGACGAGCATCGTTCGTCTCGGTGCTCGAGTACTCCTCGCTTGCGGAGCTCAGGTAGAGCTTCGCTGACGCCGCGGAAGGCCAGGCAAGCCAGACCTGGCTGGATTGAACAAACATGCTGTTCATCCGGCACTGCGCCACCGTGGTCTGCGTCATCAAGCATTCACGAGTGACGGTCAGGTCCTGGACTCGCGCGCTCACCAATCCTCCGAAGAGAGGAAGCGTCTTGTATCCCGGCGTAGTGATCCTCGGCGGCCTGAGCCCAGTGGTCTCTCGGGCGAACGACACCTCCTCGCTGAGCTCCAGGTCGCCGGTCTCGCTTCGGAACGCGAACGTCCGAAGGGTCTCCGCACTACCGGCGGATCCTGATGGCGCCCCGCCGCGTGTGCGCACGATGCCGAAGCCGACGAATCGATGCGGCTCGCTGCTGAAGTCCTCGGGCGACGCATCTGCCTTGCGCCCGAAGAGAGGGCTCCCGTAGCGGTACTCCGTGGTCATGAGGGCTTGGCCGCCGCCGGGATTGACGCCCATGGACGTGACCACCCACACGGGCGCCTGATTGACCCACGCGGGCGTCGTGCCGACCGCCCCCTCCTGGGCCGCGGCGTTGTTGCTGGACGCGTACTTGTAGCTGGCTACCATGCCGCGTCCGTTGCTGACCGAGGTCAACACGCGCGGAGGCGAGACGCTGACGTCATCGGTCCAGAAACTCAAGTTCGAACCGTCCCAGCTCACCGGGTCGCCGAGACCGTCGAAGTCGGCATCGATGACGTCGCTCCGCAGCCGCCAGGGCTCCGATCCGCTCGCAACCGTCGGCAGGGCCTCGTAGCTTCGACGCAGAGCGCCGAGGTGTGCAATGGTTCGCGGGGCGGAGAAAGCTGTGCCGAGGTTGAACCGCACCTGCGCCTCGGGAAGAGGAGTCGATGGATTCCCATCGTCTAGCGCGAGATCGACGATGTCGGGGCGACCATCACCGTCGACATCGAAGAGCCGACGGGTGTGGGACTTCTCGCCTGCAAGCGCCTTGATGGTGCTACCGAGCTGGATCCAGTTGGTGGCCACGATCCGCGTGGTCTCGATGGGCCCAGGGATGCCAAGATCGACGAGCGGACCAAAGCCGCGGCCCGTGTTCCAGGCAACCTTCAGGTTGCCTGACGTGCTGGCGAGCAAGTCGGGCAGCCCGTCAGCGTTCATGTCCCGAAGCGCCGCACCAGTCGAGACGTCCAGGTAGCGCGAGTTGTTCGGGCCGAGCAGATATCCGCCGCCACTCGTCTGAGCCGTCCATGTCGGCTTGCTCCAAGCTTGCATCGTAGGAGAGAAGGTCAGTCCACCGTTGCCGCGCCATACTTCGAGCACGGACGAATCAGGAATCAGCCCATCGTAGTTGCCATCCAATGACCATGCCGTGGTCCGCGCCCAGCTAACTGGGCGGTTCTCCGTGAGGCCTCGCCGCACAGGCGCCGATGACCTGACTCCGGGTGTTCTCCGGCGTCGCCGAATGTGTCGAGGTGTCCGGCGTCGTCGGGAGACACCTCGTATGGATAGCTACTGAAGTTTCAGCGGGGGTAGAAGTGATGAGCGCGCTCGTGCTTGCCGCGTTCCTGACGGGACGCGCCGCAGAAGGGGACGACGTGTTCGCCTGGTCACGGCACGAGTCGCCGAAGTTGGCGTCGTACAGGTTGGTGCGGACCACCGCGGCGATGCCGGGGCCCATGACCTCGCGCAGCACCGAGCTCTTCCCCTCGCCGAACCGGGCCAGCCGGCGCGCCCTGGTGGCAGCCGGCCGCGACCGACACGCCGGCGCACGCCCGCGTGCACGACGTCAGCCCTAGGTTGTAGAACAGACGGCAGTGACGGACATGAACCCGACCCATGAGGGGCTGAGCGCGGAGCTCGAGGCGGCGCTCCTGCGCGCGCTGCTCAACGCTTGGCACGACGTGAACGCCGGCTACTTTCGCGGCAAGCTGGCCGCGCCGGCGTTCGTGCTCTCCGAGGCGGCGACGCGGCTCGGCGTCTGGAGGGAGGCCACGCGCACGATCGAGCTGTCGCGCGCGCTCGTGCTCGAGCAGCCGTGGGGCACGGTCGTCGAGGTGCTCAAGCACGAGGTGGCGCACCAGTACGTGCACGAGACGCTGGGCGTGCGCGACGAGACCGCCCACGGACCCGCGTTTCGCGGCGTGTGCGAGCGGCTCGGTATCGACGCGACCGCCGCCGGAATGCCCGCGGCGGCGGGCGGCGACGCACCCGCGCCGCTGCGCATCCTCACGCGCATCGCCAAGCTGCTGGCGCTGGCCGAGAGCCCGAACGAGCACGAGGCGCAGGCAGCCATGGCCGAAGCGCAGCGGCTCATGCTGCGCCACAACCTGGAGACCGCGCCGCGCGGCGGCTACGCCTTCCGGCACCTGGGCGAGCCCACCGGGCGCGTCGGCGAGGCGGAGCGGCTGCTCGGCACGATCCTGGGCACCCACTTCTTCGTCGAGGTCATCTGGGTGCCGGTCTGGCGCCCGCGGGTGGGCAAGCGCGGCAGCGTGCTCGAGGTCTGCGGCACGCCCGAGAACCTGGAGATGGCAGCGTACGTGCACGCGTTCCTCGGCCACACGGCCGAGCGGCTCTGGCGCGAGTACCGGCGCGCCAAGGGTATCCGGGGCGATGGCGACCGGCGCACCTTCCTGGCCGGCGTGATGATCGGGTTCCGCGAGAAGCTCGTGAAGCAGCGGACCACACACGAGGAGCAGGGGCTGGTCTGGGTCGGCGACGCTGACCTGGCCACGTACTATCGGAAACGGCACCCGCGCATCCACTGGACGCGCCACGCGGGCCCGCGCCGCACCGAGGCCCACGCGCACGGCCGCGAGGCCGGCCGCAACATCGTGATCCACCGCGGCGTGACCAGCGGGTCGGGTGGCGTGCAGCGGCTGCTGGAGTCGAAGCGCGGCTGACGCGCCTACCGGGACACCGGGCGTGGGCCGGCGGGGACCGGCTCGGGCGTCGGCTGCGGCACCAGCAGGCGCCCGAAGATCTGCGCGAGCTCCTGCGCCGTCGGCCGCTGCGCCGGGTCGAGCGAGAGGCACGCGTCGAGCGCGACCGCGAGCGCGGCGGGCGCATCCGGCCACGCCTCGGCGATCGGCGGCGGCGTGGGCACCGGCCGGCGGTCCACGAGCGCGAGCACCGGCGCCTCGGCGAACGGGCGCTGCGCGGTGATCAGCTCGTAGGCGATCACGCCGAACGCGAACACGTCGGCGGCGGGCGAGAGCAGCGCGCGGCCCTGCGCCAGCTCGGGCGCGATGTACGAGGGCGTGCCGGGCAGGTTCCCGCTGCGGGTGAGAAAGCTCGAGTCGCCCAACCCCTGCGGCACGCCGACCGCGGGCGAGACCTGGGCGCGCCGCGACGCCCCGAGCGCCGGGTTCGCGCGCACCGTGTCACGCGCCGGTTCGGTGCCCGCTTCGCGCGCCGGGTCAGCGCCCACTTCGCGCGCCCGGTCGGTGCCCGCTTCGCGCGCCCGGATGCCTTGCACGTCGGTCGTCGGTTCGCGTGGCACGACGCGCGGCAAGTCGACCGGCTGGAGCGGCCTGGCCGCGAGCACGCCGCTCGAGATCTCGCGCTGCCCGTCGTAGGAGCCGTGCACGCTCGGCGCGGCCAGGCCTGGCCAGGGCCGCGCCGAGTCCTCGGGCAGCTCGCCGGCGAGCAGCTTGCTGAAGCGCTCGGTGTTGTTGAGCGCGATGCCGAAGTCGGAGATCTTCACCTGCGGCCCGCGGCCGTGCACGCCACCTTCCGCCGCCACCGCGGGCGTCACCAGCACGTTGCCCGGCTTGAGGTCGCGATGCACCACGCCGGCCCGGTGCAGCGCCGCCAGACCGTCAGCGATCTGCCGCAACACCGGCACCGCCCAGACCGGATCGCCGAAGCGAGGGCGGTGCTCGTAGAGCGACGTGCCCTCGACCAGCTCCATCACCAGGTACAGGAACCCCGACGGCGCCACGTCGACGTCGACGATGCCGACCACGTTGGGGTGCGAGACCGTCGAGGCCGTCTGCGCCTCGCGTGCGAGCCGCGCCAGCGACTCGCCGTCCACCTCGCGCGCGAGCTTGAGCGCCAGGCGTCGCCCGTCGGCGATCCGGGTGACCTCGTAGACCGTGCCCATGCCGCCCTCGCCGAGCGGACGCAGCACGCGGTAGCGGCCCTGTACGACCTCGCCGGCCACCAGCACCGGCGCGCGCACGCCGGCGCGGCCCGCGAGCGCGAGTGCGGCGTAGATCTGCCCGGCGCGGTCCTCGATCTGCCGGCGCAGCTCGACGTTCAGCTGCTCGATCTCGGCGCGCCGCGTCTCCAGCTGATCGACGCGCGTCGCGAGCTGCACGTTCAGATCGTCCGAGCGGCCCAGCGAGGTGATGTGCTCCTGGCTGAGCCGCAGGGACAGCAGCAGCCCCGACGCGGCGAAGCCGACGCTGGCGAGGCGCACGCCGCCGAGCGGATCGCCCAGGCCCAGCCAGTACACCAGGTCGGGCGCGCCGGTGACCAGCAGGCTCAGCCACGAGGCGAGCGAGTAGCGCGCGCTCGCGCCCTCGATGCCGCGCCGGACCAGGCGCGCGCAGGTGATGACCTGGTAGTTGAGCAGCACGGTCAGGAAGAGCACCGTCGGCACGCCCGCGATGCCGGTGGCCGTGAACGGCCCGTGGACGATCGCCGCCACCGCGCAGACCGCGATGCCGGTCGGCCACAGGCCACGCCACGGCGGCTTGAGCCCGAAGAAGATGTGCGTGAACTGCACCGACACGGTGGTCGCGCCGACCAGCGAGATGGCCAGCAGCGACGTGTCGTAGACGCCGAACAGCCACTGGGTCCAGCCGATGTAGTAGAGCGGCAGGTAGCAGGCCAGGAGCGCCTGCAGGCCAAACCAAAGGTACTGGCGGCGCCGACGGTCGACCACGTACACCATGATCGAGGTGACCCCGATCTGCCCGAGCGCGACCAGCGCGCCGAAGATCACGAACAGGTTGAACACCTCGACGGCGCGCGCGTTGCCGTCCCGCGCCTCGATGGGCAGGAGCCGCGGCACCGTTCCCCACCACGCGCTCTGCGTCCACGTGTGCGTGACGGCCAGCTCGAGCTCGAGCACGCCGTCGCGGGTGGCCGCGGCCGGGATCGCCCACTCCTGCGAACGGCTCCGGCGGTAGCCGCGCGTGCTCTCCGATGACAGGTCGCCGGCGGCCTCGCCGTCGGCGCGAGCCCGGACCACCGCCGCGATCACGGGCACGACCAGGCGCAGCTGGCGGCCGCGCAGCTCGAGCGGCAGCGCGACGCGCGTTCGCAGGACGTAGCGACCGGCGCCCGCGGCGACGCGCCCGTCGTCGAGGCGCGTGGGTAAGCTGACCGGACGCGGCGGCCCTTCCTGGCCGTCGACCGTCAGTTCCCAGCGGTCGAGCCGGAGCGCAGGCGCGTCCGCACGGGCCGAGAGGCCCGTCAGCAGGTAGAACGCGAGCGCAGCTGACTTCAGGCCGATTTCCGCATGCTATCGGATCCGCGGCGAAAGCGCAGTAAGGTCGGCGCATGACGACCCTCCAAGGCAAGACCCTGTTCATCACCGGCGCCAGCCGAGGCATCGGCAAGGCCATCGCGCTGCGCGCCGCCCGCGACGGCGCCAACGTGGCGATCATCGCCAAGACCACCGAGCCGCACCCCAAGCTGCCCGGCACGATCTTCTCCGCCGCCGAGGAGATCATCGCGGCCGGTGGCAAGGCGCTGCCGCTCTCGGTCGACATCCGCAACGAGGGCGACGTCGCCGCGGCGGTCGCCAAGACCGTCGAGACCTTCGGCGGCATCGACATCCTGATCAACAACGCCAGCGCGATCCACCTGACCGGCACCGAGGCGACGCCCATGAAGCGCTACGACCTCATGCACGGCGTGAACACGCGCGGCACGTTCGTGTGCTCGCAGGCGTGCATCCCCCACCTCAAGAAGGCCGCCAACCCGCACGTGCTCAACCTGTCGCCGCCGCTCAACATGGAGACGCGCTGGTTCGCGCCGCACGTGGCCTACACGATGGCCAAGTTCGGCATGAGCCTGTGCGTGCTGGGCATGGCCGGCGAGTTCAAGCGTGACGGCATCGCCTTCAACGCGCTGTGGCCGCGCTCGACCATCGCGACCGCCGCGGTGCAGAACCTGCTGGGCGGCGACTCGATGATCAAGGGCTCGCGCACGCCCGACATCATGGCCGACGCCGCCCACGTGATCTTGACGCGGCCGGCGCGCGAGCACACCGGCAACTTCTACATCGACGACGAGGTCCTGGCCTCGGCCGGGGTCACCGACCTCACGCGCTACGCGGTCGACCCGTCCGCGGCCTTGATGCCCGACTTCTTCGTCTGAGCGCGCCGCCGGCGGCCCCGCCGGCCCGCGATCAACGCACCCAGCGCACCCAGCGCGAGCCCCAGCCAGGCCGCGCGCGGTCGATCCTCGCGTGCAGCCACGGCACAGCCGCAGCCGCCTTCGGGATCGTCGAGGCCCGCGCCGCCGGCGTCCGCACCGCCCGCCGGCACCGCGGCATCGGCGGGGTCGCGCGCACCCGCGTCGGGCCCGGCGATCGCCTGGATGCGTAGCGACGAGAGCGTGTCGTTGAACTCCTCGTCGACCAGGCACGCGCTCGCGCCGGTCAGCGTGCGCGATGCGCCGGTGAAGTCGGGGCCGTCGAACAGCACGGCCTGGTAGCCGGGCAAGACGTGCAAGGACGACGCGTCGTTGTCGAGCGCGCCCGCCGCGATCAGATCGGCGACGGCGTGGTCGCCGGGCGCGAGCGCCACCGCCCAGCCGCCGAAGTCGCAATCCTCGAACAGCGTGACCCCGGCGCCGGCGCCGTCGCTGCCGGGAGCGATGGCCCCGTCACCGCACAGGTTGACGCCGCTGCCTCCGCCCGGGAACGTCACCTGGACGCGCGCCTTTTCGGCGGCGGCCTCGAGCAGCGTGACGGTCACGCGCCCATCGGGATCGGCGAAGCTGCGTCCGGCGGTGAGGCGCGGATCGACGAAGCTCCCCGGCGTTCCCGACGACACATCGAGCAGGAGCGGACGCCGGTCGCCGTCGGCGATCGTGATGGCCGGCGCGACGTCGAGGTGCAGGCCGGGTCCCTTCTCGCGCGGCGGGCTGCCGCCGGCGTTGAACGTGGCCAGCGAGGGATTGCGGTACTCGACGTAGTAGTAGAGCGGGTTGCCGTCGCGGGCATCGCCGGTCGCGATGCGCAGCGACTGCACGCCGTCGCTGGCAATCTGGATCGGCACCAGGTCGAAGATGCCGTCGCTCGTGACGCGCACGTCGTTGCAGCCGTCCAGCCAGCGCATGGTCGCCTTCTGGAAGGCGCTCATGTGGCCGAGCCCGTTGCCCATGGTGTTGAACTGGTTGCCGTATTCCTCGACGGTGCAGGCGTCGTGGACGTCGCGGCGCATCATCTGGCCGTCGCAGCGCGCGGTCGCCGCGTGGTGCAGGCCGAAGCCGTGGCCCATCTCGTGGGCGAACGCGTTGGGGTCGGTGCAGGTGTACAGGCTGGTGCTCTGCACGCCAGGATCCGGCTGGGCCGGCGTGCGGCCGAGCCAGGCCAGCCCGCAGGCGCAGTCGAGGCCGCTGTCTCCGTTGTCGGGCAGCGTCACGCCGACGTGCGCGTAGGCACCGATGTCGACCCCGCTGGCGCCGGCCGCCTCGCGCGCCAGATCACCGATGCGGTCGAGGTTGCAGTCGACGGGCTTGGCCACCTGGAACGGACCGAACACGTCGGCCTCGATGTTCCAGTTGCCGTACGAGAGCTCCTGGTAGTACGCGCGCACCGTGGTCATGCGTGCCTGCGCGTCGCTCTTGCTGAAGCTCTGCGGCGTGACACCGGCGAAGTTCAGCAGCACGACCGCCGCGCGCACCGTGACCGGGGCGCCGCCCGAGCGCGCCACGCGCCCGTCGTCCGCACGCTCGTGCACGACCAGCGAGGTCACGCGCAGGCGCCGCTCGCCGACGCGGACGCGGTCGCGGGCGCCCGGCGCGGGCCGCGGGCTCACGTCGTGGCCGGAGAGGGTGACCCGGTCGTCGACGTGCGCGGCCAGCTCCGCTGACGGCTCGAGCTCCACGTAGTCGCCGGGCGCGCGCTCGAGCGCATAGCCGGTGCGCGAGTCGCCCTCGGCGTAGTCGACCATGTAGGCACGCACGTGGCCGTCGAGGCGGGCGCGCGCGACCGTGGGCTCCGCCTCACCTTCCGACGGTGCGCAAGCCGGGCCGGCGAGCAGCACGGCCAGCGTGAAGGCCCAGGAGCGGCACGAGGGGACGGAGGCAGTGTCGACATCACCCATGGCGCAAGCGTGCGCCCGATCCAGCGAGCGGGTGTTCAGTTCTGCTCCAATCGGCAGGTGGGATTGGAGCCATGCCGGCGGTGAGGAGCTGTGAGGACTGGCCGTGGGGCGCCGCTGACGCGCCGCGGCTCACGCCTTCGCGAGGATGCCCTTCGCGATCACGTCCATCAGGCCGTCGAACTGCGCCACCGTGAAGTCCGAGCCGCTGGTCTGCCAGTCGACGTGCGCGCCTCCGGGCTCGCCGCGAAAGTGGCCGAGCACGTCGAGGTGATCGCCTAGGCCGGCCCACACAAGGTCGCCCCAAATCTGCGAGCGCAGCGGCACGACGCCGTCGTTGGAGCGCACACCGGGCGCGCGCGTGAACTTCTCGGCGAGCATCGCCTCCGCCGGCGCGGCCGCGTGGCGCAGCGCGCAGGGATAGACCTCGTCGTAGTTGGCGGTGATGGTGTGCAGCGTCGTGAACAGCGCCGACGAGACGCCGATCCAGGGGTTGCGGATGGCGCGCAGCCACCTCGCCGGCGTGGGCGGCGGCGCCATCGACGCCGTCGACTGGTAGCGCACGCCCTTGCGGTCCTCGACGCCGGCCTGGAAGAGATCCATCGCCTCGGGCGTGAGCTGGATGATCGCGCCCTGGTCCTTCTTGATCGCGTCGAGGTAGGCGCGCACCTCGTCGCTGCGGGCCTGATCGAGGCGACTGACCAGGGTGTCGACCAGCTTGTCGAGGAGACGCAGCTCGAGCCCGAAGGCGCCGTGCGCGCGGCCGGCCAGGCCCACGAGCGCGCTCGCGACCGCCATCGGCTGCGAGCCGAGCGATAGTCCGACGACGGTCATCGCCGAGAGCGCGTACAGCACGCGCTGGCCGTTCGCGGTGGCGAAGAAGTTCGCCAGCGGCGTGCCGAAGTGGGGCGTGTTCATGGTCGTGACGGTGCGCAGGCGCGGCAGCCAGGTGAGCAGCTCGGGCGCCACCGTGAGCGTGACGCTCGGCGACGCGGCGAGGCGCGCGTCGAGCCCGCCGGTCGAGTGCCCGAGCAGGTGGATCGGTCCACCCTCCTCGGTCTTGGCCACGAACTCGGTCAGCTTGACGGTGCGCCGCCGCACCGACGCCGTCGGCGGCACGTCGACCACGTGGATCTTGACCGCCACGCCGGCGGCGGCGAAGCGCCGGGTCAGCGCCTTCTCGACGTGCACGAAGTAGTCATAGGACGCCAGCCGCCCGAAACCGAACATGCCTGGCGTGAGAAAGAGATGATGAGGCTTGGACATCGATGCGGGGGCCTCCTGCTCCGATGCGGGTCAGGCCCGGGAGCCGCGGCGGAACAGCCGCAGGAGCAGCAGCAGCAAGACGGCGCCGATGAAGGCGACCAGGATGGTCCCTGCGATGCCACCGATCGGGATGTTCCAGTGCATCTCGCGGAACAGCATGCCGCCGATGAACGCACCGACGATGCCGACGACGATGTCGCCCACGAGACCCATGCCGCCGCCCACCACTGCCGACGCGAGCCAACCCGCGATGAGTCCGATTACGAGCCAGATGAGAAGCGTTTCAAGCGTCATTCGAGACCTCCGGTGTCCGTTCCAGCTGGTCGGCCGCAGCGGCTTCGACCTTCGATTTCTCCGATGTATGCATTCTCGATGCCCAGGTCGAATCGACTCAGAGCCGGTACAGGCCCCGGTGCACCGAGCGACCGGGCGGCATTGCCACAACGAGCCCTGGCGCACACCCGGGTGGTGTCGATAAGCGCTCGCCCGAGCGGAATGGTGACGGTTTCATCCGGGCACGGCGAGTGCATTCGGACGGGTCGCTCCACCACCCTTAAGAAGCAATCGATGAGGAGATACCGACCATGCCTCGCACCAAGCCGACGGTTTTCCCGGGAAGCACTCGTGCGCGCCGCACCACTCTCGCGGTGGCGCTGTTCGCCGCGAGCCTCCTGCTGCTCGCAATCCCGCGCACCGCGTCCGCGCACGAGGGACCCGGTGGCAACCTGGGCATCGGGCTCGGCCTCGGCGCACCGACCGGGCTCTCGCTCGAGGTCGACGCCGGCGCGTGGTCGTCGTTCGAGCTCGCGCTCGGCCTCGACGCGTTCGACAACGGCGGCGGCTACGGCCACCTCGTCTACAAGGCGAGCATCACCGAGCTCGCCACCGGACCCTCCGTGCGCGTCCCGCTCTACGTCGGTATCGGCGGCTACCTCTTCGACCACGAGCGCTCGTTCGAGGACGACACCGAGCTCGGCATCCGCGTGCCGTTCGGCGTGAACTTCGACTTCCAGCGCTCGCCCCTGCAGCTCTTCGCCGAGCTCGCGATCGGCATCCCGCTGCGCGACGCCAACAACAACGACTACGATCGCGACACCTGGGTCGGCGGCTACATCGGCTTTCGTCTCTGGTTCTAACTGTCATTTCTCGGTTCATCGTTTCGTCAAACAATTCGCCGTTGTCTCATTCAAGGGGATTCCCATGACAAAACTCCGACTGTCCTGTTTGCTGTTGAGCGGTCTGCTCGTGACGGCTTGTAAGTCCGAAGAGAAGAAGGCCGCCGCACCGCCGCCTGTCGTCGTCAGCCTCGACGCCGCCGTGGCGGTCGCGCCCGCTCCCGCCGTCGACCCGCTGTTCCCGCTCGCGCCGGGCGAGAGCGTGTACGGGGGTCAGGTCATGGCGACCAACCTGCTCGACTGGAAGACCTCCGACGGCACGATGGTCAAGATCGGCATCGTGACCACCGGCAAGGACGACCAGGATCACGAGCGCGGCGTGCTGCGCGCCTACCATGACGGACAGGGTCACGATCTACAGACCTATTCGCTCCACGCCAAGGCCGACCACTGGGCCGAGCTCAAGGCGCTACCCAACGACCGCGTGCTGTTCCGCTACGGCCAGGAGGGCGAGGGCCGGCGCGCGCGCAACGCTGTCCTGCTGCGATGGGACGCCGAGGCCAAGCAGGTGCGCCTGGTCAAGCGCTGGACGGGCGCCAGCAAGGACGTCGAGCCGGCGTGGCTCACCACGGGTGAGTACAAGCCGAGCACCGAGACGCAGGGGCTATGCGCCAAGATCGTCGCGCGCATGGTGAGCTGCGAGAAGGACCCAGCGTTCCGCGAGGCCCTGTTCCGCAACTACGACGCGACCACGCGTCCCGCCGCCGAGAAGGACTTCCAGGGCAACATCACCCGCTGGAAGAAGCCTGCCGAGGCCGAGGCGCAGTGCCAGAAGTGGGCGAGCGACGAGTACGTCGACACCCACTTCTCCGACGTGGCCGACCTGCAGGCGATGGCCGACGACACCAAGATGACGTGCGAGTTCTTCGGCCGCGAGATCGACGACGAGGGTGGCATGCCGCACCCGATCTCGGCGGTCGGCGCGCCGCGCTGATCCGACCTTCCCTGCGCGGCCCGCCCCGGGCCGCCTAGCGGCGGCGTCGCCGCACTCCCAGCAGCACCACCCCGAAGAGCAGGCCAGCGCCGAAGAGCCACGACGTGGCCGGCGAACGACCGCCCACGCTACAGCCGCAGCCGCCGCCCGAGGTGCCGAGGCCCGCGTCCGGGCTGCCCGGCCCGGCGTCCGCGGCGCCGCCGGCGTCGTTCTCGCCACCCGCGTCCGGGCCGGCGTCCGCGCCCGGCATCGCCGTGCCCTCGCCGCTCACCGCGACGACCGCCTCGGCGGTCACCTGACCATCGAGGAAGATCTGCACGGCCGAGGTCACCACGCCGACCGCGCCGGCCGTGAAGCTCACCTCGAAGGTGAAGCTGTCACCGGCCACGACCGTGATGGGCGTCGCCGCGCCGCTGATCGTGAAGGCGGGGTCGACTACGCTCAGCGACGCCACGGTGACCGAGCCGCCGCTCTGGTTGGTCACGGTGACGGCCATCGACGACGAGGTCTCGCCGACGACCAACGCGCCGAAGTCGAGGCTCTCGGGCGAGACCGCGAGCAGCGAGGACACCGCCTTGGCGGTGAGCGGCACGACCACCGCGGGCACGCCGCTTTCGGCGGCGGCGATGGTCAGCTCGGCGGTGAAGTCACCCGCCGACGCGGCGGTGAAGCCGACCGCGACGGTGCGCGAGGCGCCCGGGGCCAGCACGCCCGCGAGCGACGCGACCGAGAACACGCTCGCCGAGCCCCCGCCCAGCGTGCCGTCGAGCAGGGTGACTGGGTCGCTGCTGGTGTTGGTGACCTGCAGCGAGACGTCGACGCCGTCGCCGGGCGCCTCGATCACGCCGAAGTCGATGGCGAGCGGCGAGACCGCGAGCACCTGCGAGAGGCCGAGACCGACCAGCGAGACGTCGGCGGTGGGCGCGGCGGGATCATCGGTGCCGATGGCCAGCGTGGCGCTGGTGCCGCCGACCGCCGCGGGCGTGAAGACGAGGCCGAGCACGAGCGCCTGCGCGGGCGCGATCTGCGCCGGCAGGGTAGGCGGCACCGAGATGGTGTAGGCCGCGGCGTCGATGCCGGTGAACGCGAGGCTGGTGATGCTGAGCGCGCTGGTGCCGTCGTTGGTGATCGTGATGGTGCGCGGCGCCGACGCGCGGCCGACCAGGTGGCCGCCGAAGTCGAGCGAGGTGGGCGTGAGCGACAGCACCGGCGAGACACCGTTGCCGTCGAGCGGCACCTCGAGGCTGGTGGCAGTCGGGTCGTCGCTGGTGATCTGCAAGGTCGCCACGTCGGCGCCGCCCGCCGAGGGCGCGTAGGCGACATTGTCGACGAGATCGCCGCCGGGCGCGAGCACGAGCGGCAGGGTCACCGCCGAGACCGTGAAGTCGGCGTTGCCGGTGCCGCCCAGCGAGACGCCGGTGATGGTGAGCGGACCCGAGCCGGTGTTGCTGACGGTGACCGGGACCAGCGGGCTGGTCTCGTCGATGCGCACGTCACCGAAGTCGATGGAGGTCGGCGCGATCGCGATCCCCGGCGACGTGCCGGTGCCGGAGAGCGCGACGCTGACGACCGGCGTGAGCGGATCGTTGCCGACGATGGACGCGGTCGCGGCGCGCGCGCCCACCGCGGCGGGCGCGAAGCGCAGCGTCAGCGACGCGGACGCACCGGCCGCGACGTTGATCGGCAGCGCCGTCAGCACGGTGAAGTCAGCCGCGTCGCCGCCCGACAGCGACACCTGGCTGACCGTGAGGCTGCGCTCGCCCGTGTTGTTCACGGAGACGAGCCCGGTGACCGACGCACCGACGTTGCGCGCGCCGAAGGCGACGCTCGGCGTCGCGCTCATGATCGGCGCCACACCGGTGCCCGACAGCGCGACCACGAGCGTCGGCTGCGTGAACGCGTCGCTCTGCAGGGTGAGGCTCGCGCTGCGCAGACCATGCGCCGGCGGCTGGAAGTGCACGACCACGGCACGCGTACCGCCCGGCACGACGGTGATCGGCAGCGGCGGCGAGACGATCGTGTAGTCGGCCGCAGCCGCGCCGCTGATCACGAGGCTGCTGACATGGAGGTCGATCGCGCCCGCGTTGCTGAGCGTGAGCGTCGCGTCGCTGCCGGCGCCGCCGATCAGGACCTCGCCAAAGGCGAGCGGCGAGGGGCTGGCGGCGATCTCGGGCGCGTCATAGTCGAACAGCGCCGCGCTCGAGCTCTGGCCGCCGACGGTGAGCACGACCGGCAGGTTCTTGCCCGTGCCCGCGGGCAGGGTGCAGGTGGCCGAGGTGTGGCTCTGCGAGAGCACCGGGCAGGCGTTGCCAGCGACGGTGACCGTGGCGCCTGCCGCGCCGAAGTTGGTGCCGGTGAGCGTGAGCACCACGCCGCCCGCCATGGGCCCGTTGTCCGGGGCGATCGACGTGATCGCCGGCGGCAGGTGATCGAAGAGCGCGGGAGCCGACGACTGCCCGGCCAGCGTGACGATCACGGGAAGATCGACGCCGACGCCCGGGGGCGCCGTACACACGATGGTAGTGTGCGTCGCGCTGGTCACCGGACAGCTCACGCCGCCGACGGTGACGGTGGCGTCGAAGATGCCCATGGCGCCGAAGTTGGCGCCGTCGATGGTGAGGCTACCGCCGCTGGTCGGGCCGCTCGCGGGCGCGAGGCCGGTGATCACCGGCGGGTCGTAGCTGAGAAACAGCGTGTTCGACACCTGGCCGCCGACGGTGAGCACGACCGGCTGGGCGGTGCCCTGCCCGACCGGCAGCGTGCACCGCACCTGCGTGTGGCCCTGCAAGGTCACCGGGCACGCGGCGCCGCCGATGGTGACGGTGGCGCCGGTGGCGCCCAAGTTGGTGCCGGTGATGGTCACGGTGCTTCCGCCCTGGGTCGGGCGCGTCGGCGCGGCGACGGCGCTGAGCGCGGGCGGCGCGTAGCTCACCGTCGTCGAATCGCTCTGACCGCCCGAGGTGAGGGTGAGGGTGAGGCCGGTACCGATGCCGGCGGGCGCCGTGCACACGATCTGCGTCTGGCCGTACGAGGTGACCGGGCACGCGACGCCGCCGATGGTGACGGTGCCGATCACGCCGAAGTTGACACCGGTGATGGTGGTAGCGCCGCCCGCCGTGGGCAGGATCGCCGGCGCGACGCTGGTGATGTCAGGCGAATCATAGACGAACAATGCTGGCGGCGAAGACTGGCCGCCCACCGTGGCGATGACGTTCACGGTGCCCTGGCCCGGGGGCAGCGTGCAGGTCGCCTGCACGTGGTTGTGGCCGGTGACCGGGCAAGGGTTGCCGCCGACAGTGATGGTGAGGGCCGCGCCCGACGGGCCGAAGTTGGCGCCGTTGACCGTGAGCGGCGTACCGCCTGCGGTGGCGTGCGAGCCTGCGAATCCGCTGATGCTGGGCGCCTGGTAGTTGATGTTCACCGTGTTCGAGACCTGGCCGCCGACGGTCAGCACGATCGCGCGGTTGGTGCCGACACCCGCCGCCATGGTGCACCTCACCTCCGTGTGGGCCTGCGAGATCAACGGGCACGGCGCACCGGCGACGGTCACGGTGGCGCCGGTGGCGCCCAGGTTGGTGCCGCTCAAGGTGAGCGTGCCGCCCGTCGTCGGCATGGACGAAGGGCTGGGGCTCCCGAGCTGGGGCGGGTTGTAGTTGAAGTGCGTGGAAGCGTTCGGCGACGTGACCGAGAGCACTTGGGTGCCCAGGTAAGTCGTCCACGTGTTCTCGATGGTCACGGCGTTGTTCATGCCGATGCCTGCGGGTACCGTGCAGCTGATAGACGTCGTGGTACGCGCCCCGACCGGGCACACGCTGCCGCCCAGGGTCACCGAGGTCACCACCGAGGTGCCGAGGGTATTGGAGCTGTCGAAGTGGTTGCCGGTGATGTTGGTGGTGTAGCCACCCGTGGTGCTGCCCGCGTTGGGGCTCAGACTCGAGAAGACCGGCACCTGGCAGGCGGTGAGCACATCCGAACAGCAGTCCTGGAAGTTAGGCTGAAGACATCGGTTGTCGCAGAAGCAGCCGGACGGGGCCTGTCCGCCGCACGCGCCCGGCGACGTGCAGGTCTGTGCCTGTGCCTCTCGTCCCGAGAAGAAGGCCAGTCCAACCACCACGAGGGTCGCAATTCTTAATGCAAGTAGGCGCATATCGACTCCGCACAAAATGGGTGCAGAGGCATTTTACGATGGAAAGGGGCATTCGTATACCTGCATCGAGCGAGGGGGGCGTCAGTTGGACGCCGGCCCAGACTGTACGTGGGCGGATGGTGCTCACATCTGAGACTTGGCCTGGGGCTCGGCGCAGTGCTCGGCAGTGCTCGGCCGTCCTCGGCAGCGCTCGGCCAGGGCTCGCCTCTAGTGCTCGCCGGTGACCGTGAGCTCGCAGGTGACCTTGTCGATGGCGAAGCGCTCGGCCCACAGGTCGTTGATGCCGGCCATGAACTCCACGTGCGACGCGTCCTCGGCGTCGCGCACCAGCCACCTGTTGGTGCGGTTGTCCGGCGCAACGAAGCGCTCGGCCTCGTAGGTGGTCAGGAACTCGGTGTCGACGACGTCCTCGCCGCCGTGGAACCAGTGCGCGCGCGCCACCAACTGCGGCTCGCACGCAGGCACGGGTGTCCACAGGCGCAGCACGCGATCGGCGCGGAAGACCCGGTTCTGCAGCGTGCCCGAGACGATCAGGCCCTGCACCGAGAGCACCTGCGCGTAGCCACGCATCGGATCGAGCACGTAGTTGGCGTCGCCGGCGTGGCTGAAGTCGATGCTGTTAACCTTGCTCGGGCTGCCCGAGCCGTTGAGGCGATGCGCGCGCATCGCCGCCGGGCACGGCGACGCGCTGCAGCTCGCGCTCGCCGGGACCAGGCGGTAGAACTGGCGCGGGCTGTGCTCGGCGCGCCAGGTGTCGAACCCGGCAGCTACGACCAGCCTGCCGACGCGGCGGTGCGCACCCGAGTCCCACGCGTAGGTGAGCTTGCCGTTCAGCAGCGTGTCACCCCGAAGCGAGAGCAGCCCGTCGGTGCACTCCCAGTCGCAGTCGACGGGCAGCACGAGCTGCTCGACCGTACAGTGGCGCGCGGTCTCGCCGGTCGGGCAGCGAAACTTACCGCCATTGACGAGCGAGACGACCGAGAACGCGCCGCCCTCGGTGGACTCGAGGCGATAGAACGAGTTGCCGCTCGCAGAGCTGGTGAGCTCGCCGTCCGCGCTCGAGGTGAGCGCGCCGTCGTCGCTGTCGTCGGGACCGTCGTTGGGGCCCCCCTCGCCATCTGCCTCGTCGGCGCAGCCGGCGAGTGGCCCGCCGGCGAGCAGAGCGAGCGAGAGGAGCATCAGGAAGCCCGAAACACGGCCAGGGACACGAGCGAACGCGCGACGCGACAAGGTTACCTCCAGGGTGTAGGCGAAAGATCGCCACGCGTATCACCTGGCTGGACCGGGTCAAAGCCACAATGCCCCGATTGAGGTGGTGCCGCGCCCCCTACGTTCGGGGCGTGACCAGGCCGATGTTGGCGAGCGTCGTGGACACCAGGCTCAGGACATCGTCCATCGAGAACGGCTTCCACAGCACGGCGTAGGGCCACGCGGCCAGGAACGCCTCCATGTCGTGGGCAAAGGCGCCTCCGGTCATGAGCATGAAGCGCGCGCATCGATCGGGGTGGGCCGCACAGAAGGCGTCGTACAGCTGCTTGCCGGTCAGCGGCGCCATCGACAGGTCGCTGATCACGAGATCGTACGGCTCGCCTGCACCGGTGAGCAGCGCGAGCGCGCGCCGCGGATCGTCCTCCTCGGTGACGGTATAGGACCGTCGCAGCATCCGGTTCAGCGTCTGGATGATTGGTCGCTCGTCATCGATCACGAGGATGCGCGGCCGGTAGGCCGGCGGAGGTGACGACGAGGGGCGGCGCACAGCCAACATTATACTCCACGTCTCCAGGGCAAGACTCTCTGCTCGAGCAAACCACGCGCGGAACCGGCGACTTCGGCCTCGTCGCCAACGTGACCGGCGGCGACATCGAGCGCGCGCACTCACGCCGCCGGCGGCACCGCCGGCGGCGCCGCGCAACGGCGGCCCGTAGTCGAAGCCGATGGGCATGACCATGAGCTCTTAGGTCGAGATCCGCTGCACCGAGGCACCGAGCTTGCTGGGCTTCCCCGGCTCGAGCAGCGCGATCGCCCGATGCGTGACGACGAGCCCGCGCCCGCAGGGCACGAAGAGCCGCTTCCTGACCAGCGCGTTGAACGTGCGGCTCACCGTCTCGCGGCACGAGCCGACCATGTTGGCCAGCTCCTGCTGCGTGGGGCGACGGCTGAGCACGAGCCCGTCGGGCGTCTCGCAGCCCTCCTCGCGGGCCATCGCGAGCAGCCGGCGCTGCAGGCGTTCGGAGACGTCGTTGAAGGCGAGCTCGGCGATGGCCTGGTTGGCGCGACGCAGCTGGCGCGTCATCTCACTTAGCAGCCGCAGCGCGGTCTGTGGGTGCGACGCCAGGTGCGCCTCGAGGTCGGGCCGCGCGATCACCAGCAACACCATGGGCGTGATGGCGGTGACCGTCGCCGCGTGCCCGTTGCCGCCGAAGAGCGAGGTCTCGCCGAACGTGTCGAAGGCGCGCAGCACCGACAGCGTCATCTCGCGACCGGTGTCCCGGATGACGACCTCCTTCGCTCGGCCCGCCATGATCACGTAGAACGCGTCGCCCGGATCGCCCGAACGGACCGCCGAGCTTCCGCCGAGCACGCGGCGCACGAGTACGCGGCTGGCGAGCCAATCGATCACGTCGTGGGGCAGCCCCTGGAAGATCGGAACCCTCGCGAGCGTGGTCCGGATGCGGAACTCCTCGACTCGCTGGAGTGCAATGTGAGTGTCGGATACCGGCTGAAGGCGAGCTGGAAGTGTCATGGCTTTGAACCTCTCGCCGAGACCAAGGCAAGCCTGGTGCCAGCGAGCACACCGCCTCGCAACTGTGCAGAAAGTCCTCGCTAGTTCGCCGGCGGCGCGCCGCGATGCTCGCGAACGCAGCAACACGCGGCGACACGCGGCGACACGCGGCGACACGCGGCGACGTCCGGCGACAGGAACGAGGCGGTGGGCTGACTCAGGGCTACGGCGGCGGCGGCGGCTCGCGGGTCACGGTGAGCGCGATCAGCTCGAGGCCCACACTGGCCAGGGCGACCTCGAGCGGCGATCGCAGCACGGTGCCACGCCAGTCGTCCGTGGCGGTGCCCTCGAGGACGGCGCGAGCCACGGCCCGGGATGCCGCGTCGGCGATGGTCGCGGTGGCGAGCCCGGCGAGCCCGGAAGGCCGGGAAACCCCGGCGAGCCCGGGAGCCCCGTGAGCCCCGATCGGCGACCACACGTTCTTCTGCTCGGCGGCACGCTGCAAGCGCTCCGGGTCGAGGCCCAGGGCCACGAGCCCGCGCAGGTTCAACCGAGCACCTTGGGCCTCGACGGTGACCTGCACGGGGAACGGGGCCACGGACAGCGACTCGACCGCTACCCGGCCGGGGAGGCAGATCCGTCGCGTCCCAGGAGCCAGCACGCGCCGCCGGCGGCCACGCAGGATCAGGGCGCGATCGACGGGAGCATGCACAGTCCACAGCGTCGTCAAGCCCGCGCCAGCGAAGGCCACCATCGCCGAAATCGCCATCCACGTGATGACCCCAGACGGCGAGCTCGCCAGCCAGAGCGCGCCGAGGCCGAACGCGGCGCCGCTGGCCCCGAGGGGAATCCACCGGTTCCGACGCTCGGACTGCGAACGTGTGGCGAGGCCGCGCAGTTCGGCCACGAGCGCCTCGTTGGCGCGCTCGGCCTCGGCCAGCCGAGGCTCGAGCTGACCCGTGCGCACGAGCGTCGCAGCCGCCGGGTCACGGAAGGCCATGGGGCTGCTCCTCCGCGCTAGTGACGATGGCGAGGGCCAGCGTCTCGAGTCGCAACCCCAGCGCCGCAAGCGGCAGTTCGACCGCGTCGCGCACCAGGCGGACCACGCCATCGGGGGAGGCGTCAGGCTGTGCGTTCCAGGCGGCCTCGACGGTCTCGAGCAGGAGGTCGGTGACCAGGGTCTGCCAGCGCGCATCGGGCATGCCGGCGAGCCGCGCGACGAAGCGCTCCAGGAGCTCCCGCTCTGCGGACACC
>JBKJOI010000193.1:0-3955 GCA_046595695.1 Haliangiales bacterium
CCAGCCGCGCCGCGACCCGCCGCACCGTCTCGAGCAGCGCCCAGTTACGCTCCGCCTGCAGGCGCGCCCACGAGTCCTTCCACTCTGCCAGCCGCGACCCGGGCGGCGGCGGTTCGCCCTTCTTGTACTTTCCCGACAGGAAGCCGCGCGCGAGCGGGCTCCACACCAGCACGCCCAGGTGGAACGCGCGGCACGCGGGCACGATCTCGCGCTCGGCGTCGCGCACCAGCAGGCTCCACTGCAGCTGCACCGATTCGTAGCGCAGGGTGCTGCGCTTGTCGGCCTCCCAGAGTGACTCCACCAGGCGGTAGCCGGTGTAGTTCGAGCAGCCGGCGTAGCGGATCTTGCCCGCGCTGCGCAGGTCGTCGAGCGCGCGCAGCGTCTCGTCGACGGGCGTGGCGCCGTCCTGCATGTGCACCTGGTAGAGATCGATGTAGTCGGTGGCGAGCCGGCGCAGCGAGCCCTCGCAGGCCTGGATCACCGCCTTGCGCGACAGCCCGGCGTCGTTCACCCAGGCGTTGCCGTCCTTGCCGACCACCGGGAAGCGGCACTTGGTCGCCAGCACCACCTTGTGGCGGCGGCCGGCCAGCCACTGCCCGAGCAGCTCTTCCGAGCGGCCCTCGCTGTAGACGTTCGCGGTGTCGACGAAGTCGATGCCGGCGTCCAGGCCGGCGTCCAGCACCCGCCGGGCCTCGTCGTCCGAGGAGGTCACCCCCTTCATGAAGGTGTTCGACTCGCCGAAAGTCATGGCGCCCAGGCAGAGGGTCGAGACCTTCAGCCCCGAGCGGCCCAGGTTGCGGTGTTCCATGGGGAATCCTCCCCGCCGACAATAGCGCGGTTGCTGCTATACTGGCCCCTCATGTTCGTCGTGCTGGCGATATTGGCGCTCGGTGTTCTCGTGGTCGTACACGAGGCCGGGCATTACTTCGTGGCCCGCTGGTCGAAGATGCGCGTCGAGCGCTTCAGCATCGGCTTCGGACCCGCGATCCTCAAGTGGCGCTCGGGGGACACGCAGTTCCAGGTCGCTCCGGTGCCGTTCGGCGGCTTCGTGCAGATCACGGGCATGAACCCGCACGAGGAGTTCGACGAGAAGGATCCGCTGGTCTATCCGAACCGCCCGGCCATCCTGCGCTTCCTGGTGATCCTGGCCGGTCCGGCGATGAATTACCTGCTCTCGATCGTGGTGATCTTCGCGTTCTACCTGAGCGCGGGCGTCGAGCAAGGCGTCGCGCGCGTGCGCGTCGGAACCGTGGCCGCGGGCGAGCCAGCCGCGGGCAAGCTCGAGCCCGGCGACCGCCTGATGACCGTGAACGGCGTCCAGGTCTGGGACTCGGCCGGCGAGAAGCCCGACTTCCGCGCCGAGGTGCAGAAGTCGGAGGGCAAGCCGCTGCTCATCACCGTCGAGCGCGCCGGTAAGCCCGTCGATGTTTCGGTGACTCCCAAGTTCGAGGCGCCCGCCAAGGAGGGCGAGAAGGGCACGTACAAGGTCGGCATCGGCCTCGATCCCGAGCGCAAGCAGGTCGGCGTCGGCGGCGCGGCCCTTTATGCGGTCGCGTACCCGGTCAAGATGACCGAGCGGATCCTCGACGACCTGGGGCGCGTCATCACGGGCGAGGTCAAGGGCGAGCTCACAGGCCCGGTCGGCATCGTCGACGCGATGCAGGACCAGTTCTCCCACGGCTGGGGCCGCGCGCTGCAGCTCATCGCGATGTTGAACGTGATGCTCGGCCTGTTCAACCTGCTGCCCATCCCCGGCCTCGACGGCGGGCGCCTCGCGTTCCTCGCCTACGAGCTCACGACGCGCCGCCGGCCTAACCCCAAGGTCGAGGCGACCGTGCACATGTTCGGCATCCTGCTGCTGTTCCTGGTCCTGATCGTCGTGACGTTCAAGGACATCAAGAACCTGTTCATCTAGGTCTGGCGGATTGACCGCCCTGGCGCCATGGCGCCAGGGTTGGAAGACCCGACCGGATGGTGGATCCGATGTGCGCCGTCCTTGGCGCGCCTGGCGCTTTGGCGGTTCCACGTCCGTGGGTTTGTTTTACGAGCAGGCGCGCCCGCGCCGAGCGTTGCAACGCTCGTGGGGCAGGCGGCAGCGCGAGCGCGCTGCCGGGGGCTTACTTCACGGATGGGGGATCGGTGCCGCGCGGGCTGCGGCGCAGCCCGGTGGCCGCGTCGTCGTGGCCGTCGTCGGAGGAGGCCACGGCCGCGTTGCTGTTGTCCTTGGTCAGGATGCCCAGCGCGCGGCTCACGGCCTCGGCCTTACCGTTCACGCCGAGCTTGTCGTACAGGTTGCGGATGTGGTGCCGCACGGTGTTGACGCTGATCTGCAGGTTCGCTGCGATCTCGGTGTACGTGTAGCCGCGCGACAGGCCCTCGAGCACATCGAACTCACGCTTCGACAGCGTGCGCGTCGCGGTCGGCTCGGTGCTGCCGGGGCGCGTGCCCTCGGGGGGACGGCGCAGCTGATCGAGCACGATGCTCGCGATGCGCGCCGAAAGCGGGCCGCCTCCGGCCATGAGCTCCGCCATCGCGTCAGGCAAGCGCGACGAGAGCTCGGTCTTCAGCAGGTAGCCGTCGGCACCTGCAGCGACGGCGTCGAGCACGTGCTCGCGATCGTCGTATCCAGAAACCACCAGCATCCGCAGCTCGGGTTTGGACTCACGGAGCGCGCGCATCGTCGCGGCGCCGTCCATGTCGTCCATGTTGAGGTCGACGAGCGCAATGTCGAAATCCTGGTTGCGTACCAGTTCGAGCGCCATCGACCCGCTCGGCGCGATTGCGATGCTATGACCCGCCCGTCCGAGCAGGTGCGTCAATAGCTCACAGGCGCTCGCGTCATCATCAACGACCAGACATCTCATCTGCGCATCTCCCGAAACCCTGGTTGCAAACACGTTGAAAAGACTAGGCCTCAGATGCAGGGCACACAATCGCATCTACGTGCAGTGCGTCTGGAAAGCCTCACCTACCCTCCCATCGCATTCACGATCCGCACCACCTAGGTCCGGCCGCCAAAGTTGGTGGTTTTGCTTACACAAGCCGCCGTTGAAATACCGAGAAAAGTCAAGCCGGCACCGACCGTCGAGTAGCCCGAAAACCGTTCGCCGTCGAAGATATAACCCAGCGCCATCGCAGATAGAACCGTCAACATTCCGATCGTACCAGCGGTCGCGTTATCGAGCACTCCCAGTGACTGGGTCATGAGCACCTGTGCGATCAGCGCAACCCCTCCAACACTGAGGCACAGAAGCCACTGGTATGCGGTCATAGCCCTCCACTCCCCGAAAGCCGGAAAAAAAGTGCAGATCACCCCCACAAAGCTGAAAGCGGCAAAAACCGTCCACGCCGAGTCGTAGCGCCGGGCCGCGCGCACCGCGACCACGGCGCCGCCCGAGAGCGCCGCCGAGCCCACTCCGAGGAGGAGCCACGCGTATTCGCCGCCCAGCGAGCGGCCCTGCCCGACGACGACGAGCGCCACACCGACGAAGGCCGCGACCAGCGCGAGCTGCGTGGCGCGCGCCGGATGCTCGCGCAGGAACACGATCGCGAAGATCGTGGACCAGATGGGCGACGAGTAGTGCAAGAGGGTCGTGGTCCCGACGGGGAGTCGCGCGAGCAGTAGAAAGTAGAGCAGCGCCGCGGCGCTGCCGAGCACCGAGCGCGCCGCCAGCAGATCCCAGCGCGACACGGAGAGGCGCACGCGGCCGGTCGCGATCAGGAGGCCGATCACCAGCGTCGCTGTGACGAAGCGCACGAACGCAACCTGCGCGCCACCCAGGCCCGACTGCGTGGCGTGACGTGTCAGATACGCCATCACACCGAAGAGCAGCGCCGCGATCGCCATCTGGATCATGCCGCGTCCGCGCAGCGCGGCGATCTCGGCGACGGTCGGCAGGTCGGTCGGAAGCAACGAGTCGGGCATGTTACTCGAAGCGAGCAGGCGTGCGCCGAG
>JBKJOI010000209.1:0-3020 GCA_046595695.1 Haliangiales bacterium
CCGCCAGATCGCCTGCCCGAGCAGCAGCACGACCCCGAGCACGCCCCACACCGCGGCCGCGCGCCCGAGCAGGCCCGCCGGAGAGCCCTTCGTCTCGCTCGCCGCGTCGCCGATCACGAGCTACAGCGCCTCGCCGGCCTCGATGCTGGTCGCCGGCTGGAGCTCCGGCCCGCTGCCGAGGCGACCGAAGGCGAGCCCGGGCAGCGGCGCCGCGAGCTGCGCGATCAGATCGGCGCCCAGGCGGCGGTGCACGTAGCTGCCGTCGTCGTCGATCTCGAGCAAGCCGAAAACCGAGGCGTCGTCCTCGCGGCGCAGCCGCAGGAGCAGGCGGCCGGGGCCGACGTCACCGACCAGGCGTAGCTGCACCTGCGTGCCCACGAGCGGCGCGGCCCCCGGTGGCGCGGCCCCCGGCTGACCGAGATCGTCGAGCGCGGCGAGCTCGAGCCGCCGCCCCTGCGACGCCAGCCGCTCGACCAGGTCGGCGACCGTGAGCTCCGCGGCGCGAGGTGCGCGCAACACGTACTCCAGGTGCATCGCCGGCAGTTTCGGCCGCCGCAGGTGGCGCAAGACCAGCCAGGCGACCACGGTGCAGAAGAGCGTCGCGAAGATATACAGGCCCGCCTCACTGCGGCGAATGGGCTCACCCGCGCGGAATCGCACCATGCTCAGGGTCGCACCGGTCATGAAGACCGCTGCCGGGACCCAAAAAAGTATGCGATCCTGCGATCTGCGGAGCATCGTTCCGGCCATTCCAAGGAGATAACATGGCCCGCGGGGTGCAACGAGAGAAGGAAAGCTGGCAACCCATGAAGTCCCCGCCAATCAACTGCCAGGTCGCCAGGTGTATCGAACCACACGAATGCCTTCGGGTTTTGAACGGTCGGCGCGGCAGCTAGACTGAGGAAAGGATTCCTTGCGCATATTGATCGTAGACGATTCGCTCGATAGTCGGATCCTCCTGGGCGACATCGTACGTGAGGCTGGGCTCGGCGAGGTCGTGCTCGCGGACTCGGCGATGGCGGCCTTCCGCCACCTCGGTCTGGGTGACTCGCCGACGCAGGCACCCGACATCGATCTCGTCTTGCTCGACGTGGACCTGCCCGGCGTGGACGGAATCCGGGCGTGCCGGCGCATCCACCACGACCAGAGCCTGCGTCACATTCCGATCATCATGGTCACCGCTCACGCCGAGGACGCGCTGCTCGAGTCGGCGTTCAAGGAGGGCGCGACGGACTACGTGGTCAAGCCGGTGCGCCGCGGCGACCTGGTCGCTCGGGTCGACGCAGCGCTCAAGCGCAAGGTCGAGCGCGACCGCGACATGCAGGAGAAGCACGAGCTCGAGTTCCGCGCCGGCCACGACACGCTGACCGGCATCTCGCGGCGGCGGCTGTTCACCCACGGCCTCGAGGTCGAGTGGCGGCGGGCGCAGCGGCACCAGGCGCCGCTATCCTTCGTGATGATCGACGTCGACTTCTTCCACTCGTTCAACGAGCTCTACGGCCACCTCGCCGGCGACGAGTGCCTGCGCCGGGTCGCGTCCGAGCTGCAGGCCGGGCTCGCGCGCGCGGGCGACATGCTGTGCCGCTTCGGCGGCGAGGAGTTCGCGGTGCTCCTGCCCGAAACCGACACCAAGGGTGCGCTGGCCGTGGCCGAGCTGCTGCGCGCGCGCATCGAGGGGCTGGGCGTCCCGCACACAGGCTCGACCTGCTCGCCCTGCGTGACGGTGAGCCTGGGTGTCGCGAGCGTCGTGCCCTCTCCCGATCAAAAGACGGACACGCTGATGGCCGCGGCCGACGATGCGCTCTTCGTGGCCAAGCGCAACGGTCGCAACCGGGTCCAGGCCGCGCCGCCGCTGTCGTCGGCCACCTCGGTCAAGGCCAGCGGCTGATTCACGCCGTTCTCGCGCGCGGGTGATAGCCGGCCGACCAGGGCCGCTTCGAAGCGGGGCGGCGCGGATTTGCCGGACGTCCGTCAGCTCGGCTCAGGTGCGGCTGGCGCCCAGGTGCATGCGCGACTGCGCCTCGGCGTAACCAGCCTGCGCGGCCGGCTCGGGCCACAAGAGCGACACCACGATGCCGACCGTGAACGAGAGCGGCAGGGTCACCAGCGCCGGGTTCTTGAGCGGAAAGATCGCGTGCTCGTAGCCCAGGATGTCCTTCATGACCGTGGGCGACAACGCGATCAGCAGGAGCGCCGAGAACGACCCGGTGATCATGCTGGCGACTGCGCCGCGCGTGGTGAAGCCACGCCACGCCATGCTCATGAGCAGCGCCGGGAAGTTTGCGCTGGCCGCGATCGCGAAGGCGAGCCCGACCATGAAGGCGACGTTCTGCTTCTGGAACACGATACCGAGCAGGATCGCGAGCACCGCCAGCCCGGCGGTCGCGTAGCGCGCGACGCGCAGCTGGTCGCGCTCGGTCGCCTTGCCCTTCTTGACCACGTTGGCGTAGAGGTCGTGCGACAGCGCCGCCGCGCCCGAGGGCGTGAGGCCGGCGACGACCGCGAGGATGGTCGCGAAGGCCACCGCCGAGATGAAGCCGAGGAAGCCGGTGCCGCCCAGCACCTCGGCGAGCAGCGGCGCCGCCATGTTGCCGCCGGGATCGACGCCCTTGATGGCCTCGCGGCCGACCAGCATCGAGGCGCCGAAGCCGAGCACGAAGGTCACCAGGTAGAAGAAGCCGATCAGCCCGGTCGCGTAGAAGACCGACTTGCGCGCGGTCTTGGCGTCGGGGACCGTGTAGAAGCGCATGAGGATGTGCGGCAGGCCGGCGCAGCCGAACATGAGCGCGATGCCGAGCGAGACCGCGTCGAAGGGGTTCGAGACCAGCTTGCCGGGCGCGAGCGCGCCCTCGTACTTCTTGCTGGCCGCGCCGAACAGCTCGAGCGGGTTGTAGTTGAACTTCCGCAGCACGAGCACCGCCAGCAGCGTGGCGCCGAGCAGGAGCAGCCCGGCCTTGATGATCTGCACCCAGGTGGTCGCGATCATGACGCCGAAGAGCACGTACGCCAGCATCATGCCG
>JBKJOI010000305.1:0-18875 GCA_046595695.1 Haliangiales bacterium
CGTGCTCCCGTGAGGTTGCTACGTCCGTCCGGTCGCCCCGGCCTGCGCGGGCGGAGACGACCCGTCCGTGGCCGGCGGCGGCCTGGCCGACGCCTCCGCGCGAATTCCGCCCCAGCCTTGACACCGAGCTGACCTAGAATCATTCTAATCGCCGTGACGCACGATATCCCCGAGCTCCTGCGCGCGCACGGCATCCAGCCGTCGGCCCAGCGGGTCGCCGTGGCCGAGTACGTGCTGCACACCGAGGAGCATCCCTCGGCCGACGTGGTGTACCAGCGCGTGCGCGGCAAGATCGCCGTGCTGTCGCGCGCGACCGTGTACAACACGCTCAACTTGCTGGTCGAGAAGGGCCTGCTCCGCCAGCTCGCGCTGTCCGAGGGCAACGTGGTGTTCGACCCGCGCACCGAGGCGCACCACCACTTCATCGACGAGACGAGCGGGCAGATCCACGACATCGCGTGGAGCGCGCTGCGCGTCTCCAGCGTCGACGCGCTGGCCGGCTACGACGTGCGCGAGTACCAGGTGGTCATGCGTGGCCGCAAGCGCCCCCCGGTCAGCGGGCGGAAGTAGCTCGCGCTACGCCGGACTGCTTTTTTTTCGCCGCCTCGTTAGACACGTTCTAAAGCAAGATGACATCTACTGCAGGACGGGCTCGGACCCGGAGAAAGTGACAAGGAGCAAGATCATGCTGACCGTTGGAGACAAGCTGCCCGCGTTCGACCTGACCGCCGCCGTGAGCATCGAGAAGGGCAAGGAGTTCGCCCCGATCACCGACAAGAGCTACCCCGGCAAGTGGCTGGTGCTGTTCTTCTGGCCGATGGACTTCACCTTCGTGTGCCCCACAGAGATCGCCGCGTTCGGCAAGAAGAACGCCGACTTCAAGGACCGCGACGCGCAGGTGCTCGGCGCCAGCACCGACACCCACTTCGTGCACGCCGCGTGGCGCCGCGATCACGCCGACCTGCGCGACCTGCCCTTCCCCATGCTCGCCGACACCAAGCGCGAGCTGGCGACCACGCTGGGCGTGCTGCACAAGACCGACGGCGTGCCGCTGCGCGCCACCTTCATCGTCGACCCGCAGGGCATCATCCGCTGGGCCTCGGTGAACGACCTGTCGGTGGGCCGCAACGTCGACGAGGTGCTGCGCACGCTCGACGCGCTGCAGACCGACGAGCTGTGCCCGTGCAACTGGAAGCCGGGCGACCAGGTCCTCAAGGTCGCGTGACATGAGCGCGCTCGATCTCGTCCGCGAGCGCCTCCCCGAGGCCGCCAAGGACATCAAGGTCAACCTGCAGACGGTCCTGGGCGACTCGAGCCTGACCGCGCCGCAGAAGTGGGGCGTGGCAATCGCGAGCGCGCTCGCCGCGCGCAACCCGGAACTGCGTGACGCGCTGCTCGAGGCCGCGACCGCCGCCGGCGCCGAGCCCGCGGTCCTCGAGGACGCGCGCGCCGCCGCGGTGCTCATGGGCATGACCAACGTGTACTACCGCTTCCGCCACATGATCGGGAAGGAGTCGTACGCGGCCAAGCCTGCGCGCCTGCGCATGCAGCGCCTCGCGCAGGTGGCGACCAACAAGCTCGACTTCGAGCTCTTCTGCCTCGCGGTCTCGGCGGTGAACGGCTGCGAGCAGTGCGTGCGCTCGCACGAGAAGGTCGTCACCGATGGCGGCCTCAGCGAGGACCAGGTCAACGACGCGATCCGCGTCGCGGCCGTGGTCCACGCCGCCGCCGTGGCCCTCGAGCTGGCCTGACGGTCGCTTCCGGCGTCAGGACGGCCCGACGCAGCTCCCGAACACTGGGGACACTCTCAACGTTCCAGATGCTCGTAATCACAGGCGTTTTCAGGGCATGTGCAGATTCCGCGTCAGAAGGCCTCGGATCACCCGATCCTGGCCTTCCGCCGCGCCACGCGCGCTCCTGCCAAAAAACGCACATGCCCGAAATTCGTCTGCGATTTCAGCTAACTGCAACGTGGAGAGTGTCCCCACCGGAACGCGTCCTAGAGCGCGGGAACGTCGGGCGTGTGCCCTGCCAGGAGCGCCGCGAGATCGCCTTCCGCGATGATCTTCACGCCGTGCTTGGTGGCGGCGGAGGTCTTGGCGGCGCCGGTGTCGGCGCCGGCGAGCAGGTAGGTCGTCTTCTTGGAGACCGAGCCGGCGATCTTTCCGCCGGCCTCCTCGATGGCGCGGATCACCTCGGGGCGCGGACGCGTCAGGGTCCCCGTGACGACGAAGGTCATGCCAGTGAGCGGGCCGCCCTTGGGACGCTCGGGCTCGACCGGGTCGACGCCGTGCGCACGCAGCTTGTCGACCACACGGCGCACGCTCGGATCGGCGAAGAAGTCGACCACGCTGTCGGCGATGGTCTCGCCGTAGCCTTCGATCTCGAGCAGCTGATCGCGCAGCGCCTGCCGGCCGTGCTCGCCGTCGAGCACCGCGAGCAGCGCGGCGAGTGAGCGGAAGCGGTCGGCGAGGGCGCGCGCCGTCACCGAGCCCACGTTGGGGATGCCGAGCGCCGCGAGCAGCCTCGCCAGCGTGACGGTCTCCTTCGCGCGCGCGATCCCCGCGATCATCTTGCTCGCGCGCTTCTCGGCGAACAGCGGCAGCTTCAGCAGATCCTCGGCGGTCAGCGCGAAGATGTCGGCGACGTCCTGGATGATGCCCTTCTCGATCAGATCGCCCGCGACCTCGAGCCCGATGCCCTCGATGTCGAGCTGCCCGCGCCCGGCGAAGAACGCGGTCGACCACAGTCGCTGCTCCGGGCAGCCGAGGCGGTTCGGGCAGCGCAGCGCCACCTCGTCGCCCTCGTGCACGAGCGCCGTCGCACACGACGGGCACTCCGTCGGCTCCGCGAACTGCTCCGCGACGACCGAGATCACCTGCGGGATGATCTCGCCCGCCTTCTCGATGAGCACGCGGTCGCCCGGACGCAGGCCCAGGCGCTTGATCTGATCCCAGTTGTGCAGCCCGGCCCGCTTGACCGTCGTGCCCGACAGCTCGACCGGCTCGAGATCCGCGGTCGGCGTGAGCTTGCCGGTGCGGCCCACGGTCACGATGATGCCGCGCAGCGTGGTGGTCGCGCGCCGCGCCGGGAACTTGTACGCGATGGCCCAGCGCGGGAACTTCGCCGTCGTGCCCAGCTCGCGCCGCTGCGCGAAGCCGTCGATCTTGATGACCAGGCCGTCGGCGTCGTAGGGCAGCTTGTCGCGCCGCGCCTGCCAGCGGTCGACTGCCGGGGCAAGCTCGTCCCAATCGGCGCACAAGCGGATGTCCTTCGACACCGGCAGGCCTAGCCGGCGCAGCCACGCCAGCCCCTCGCCGTGCGTCTGGTGGAAGCGATCACCGTCGACCAGCTCGTAGAAGAACGCACGCAGCGGGCGGCCCGACACGACCTTCGAGTCGAGCATCTTGAGCGTGCCGCCGGTGGCGTTGCGCGGGTTCTTGAACGGCTCCTCGCCCTCGGCCTCGCGCGCCTCGTTCATGCGCGCGAACGCGGCCCGCTCCATGTAGATCTCGCCGCGCACCGTCAGGCTGGCCGGCTCGTTCAGGCTGAGCGGGATCTCGCGGATGGTGCGCGCGTTGCCGGTGATGTCCTCGCCGACGACGCCGTCGCCGCGCGTGGCGGCGAGCTCGAGCTTGCCGTCCTTCCAGGTGATCTCGATGCCGATGCCGTCGATCTTGGGCTCGAGCACGTAGCGCGGCGCCTCGCCGCCCAGCCCGCGCAGCACGCGCTCGTGGAACGCGCGCAGCTCGTCCAGGTCGTAGGTGTTGTCGAGCGAGAGCATCGGCACCGCGCGGCGCACCTTGACGAACTCGGCGAGCGGCGCGTGCCCGACCCGCTGCGTGGGCGAATCCGGCTGGCGCAGCTCCGGGTGATCCTCCTCGAGGCGACGCAGCTCGACCAGGAGCGCGTCGTACGCCTGGTCGGAGATGCTCGGGTTGTCGTCGCCGTAGTAGCGACGGTCGTGCTCGCGGATCTCGGTCGCGAGCTTCAGATGGCGGGCGGCGGCGGCGTCCTTCTCGGCAAGCATGGGCGGCTTGCCGGAAGATATATCACCGCCTGCGGCGCGTGCCGTCGTAACGAGCGCGCCGGCCGGTGTCGAGCAGGGTGTGCTCGATGTCGTCCAGCAGGCGGCACAGGTCGAGCGCGCGCGCCGAAGATGCCGAGCTCAGCCCGGGCGGTGGATCCTGAGGGTCGAGGAGCGCACGCAGCACCGCGGCCGCGTCGGCGATCTTGGTGCCGGTCGCGCTCTTGGCCACGCCCAGGACCTCGTAGAAATCGGCGTCGGCGAGCGTGGCGTTGTCGGCGCACAGCCAGACCAGGCGGCGCAGCCCGTGCACCATGTCCTCGAGGCCCACCGCCGCGGGCGGCGGTCCCGACATGGGTGTAGCAACCGAGCGCCGCGGCGCCGGCGCGTCGGCCGGATCCAGATCCAGCAAAGGCAACGACGACGCCGGCAACGATGACGACGACGACGACGAGAAAGGCGACGACGGCGAGAAAGGCGACGACGACGACGACGACGACGAGCCCGTCAACGTGGGCATCTCGGCGGGCGAGCGCGGCCCGGCCGTGGCCGCAGCCGCCTTCGTCGATGCGGCCGGCGACGCAGCGGCCGCAGCCGCCGGCTTCGCCGACATCGGTGCAGCGCCCGCGCCGCCGCCGCCACCCGCGCGCCCGACCGACCCCGGCGCCGACGGCAAGAGCAGCTCGCCGAGCGCGGCGAGCCCCTCCGGGATCGCGAGCGGCATGGTGTGGCCCAGGTACGACTCGAGCATGGAGCGCTTGTCGGCGTCCAGATCGACGAACTGCACGCCCATGCCCGCGGCGACGCCGTTCGTGGCGTCCTGCGGCGGGACCACGCGTACGACTTCGCCGGTCAGCTCGACCGAGTCGCCGTTCGGCAGCTCGAGCACCACGAGCAGCTTGCCGAAAAGCGCGGCCGGCGTCTGCGTGCGCAGGAAGATACCGCCGTTCGAGATGTCCTTGACCCAGCAGGACTCGAACTGCCGCCGATCCTTGAATTTGACCCGCACCACGGTGCCTTGCGGCGCCGGGAGTCGCGGCCCTCCCCGTCGGTCACTCAGGACTTTCCGCTCCCTGCCGGCGGCTTGGCGGGATCCTTGGCCGCGGACGAGCTGCCTGTGGCCGGCTTCACCGCTTGCACGTCGCTCGTCGCGACCGCCGCCTCGTCGAGGACGTCCTGGGCGCGAAACGACAATGATCCCGCCGCCAGCGTCGCCGGTGGCACGTTGGCCGTCGGGACCGCCTGGCCTCTACGTTCCAGCTGGTCGAACTTGATGCTCCGCATGGCATGACCTCCACCCGCGCGTACGACCCCACTACTACTGCGGAACGACTCGGGATTCAACTGTGGCGCGTCCGCCAACCCGAAGCAAGCTCAGCCAAGCCCCGGTCGCGGCGACTGCGACCACCGCTTACCGCTTCGGTTCGTCGTCGCGAAACGCGTCCAGCTCGTCGGCCCCGGCTGGCTCGTGCTCGCCCAGGCCGTCGTCACCGTCGCCCTCGTTCAGCGAGGGCGATGGGGTATCCTCGAGGACCTCGACCTCCCCGGTCTGCACCGAGATCCACTCCTGGTCCCGGTCGTTGGCCTCGGCCACGATGTTGGCGTCGGCGCGCTTGCGACCGCGCAGGCAGCCCGCCTTGACGGTGACCTGGAAGGCACGGTCGCCGAAGTACGCGTCGATCGACTGCTTGATGTACCAGAAGACGTCCTGGAGCTCCTGGCCCTTGCCCGCGAGCGCCTTCCAGGTCGGCAGCGGGCCGAACTCGATCACCGGCGCGAAGAAGAACTCGCGCGACGAGCGGAACAGCAGCGAGAACTCCTCGACGTCGAGGCGCACGTCCTGGAGGCCGGCCTGGGTCATCCAGCGCTCGACGTCCTCGGCCACCGGGTAGCGCGCCACGTGCTCGTCGAGCCGGGCCAGCGAATCGTGCTTGTCGTGCTTGACCAGCACCTCGCGGTAGATGTCGTAGAACTCGCCCCAGGTGCCGGCGAGCGGCAGGGTACAGACGACCAGCCCCCCCGGCTTGGTCACGCGCACGAAGTCGCGTATGGCCTTCTGCGGCTCGACCGCTTCCTGCAGGCCCAGGTTGCACAGCACCACGTCGTAGACGTCGTTCGCGAACGACAGGCGCGGGAACGCGCTCTCGGTGCGGAAGAACAGCCGCTTGCCGCCGGCCTCGCCGAGCTTGCGGCGCGCGACGTCGAGCATGGCCGAGGACGAGTCGATCGCGACCAGGCGCGACTGATCGTCGAGCTTGCGCAGCACCTCGCTGGCCGGGTATCCGGTACCACAGGCGACGTCGAGCACCAGCGCCTTGGGCGGCAGCTCCAGGCCGCGCAGCATCATGCGCCCGAAGCGCTGCGACCAGATGGGCAGGATCTCCTCGTCGTAGATCCGCGCCAGCTTCTCGTGCTTGTGCGTACGCTTCGCCCCGGTGGTCATGCACGCCTCTCCGTCGGGTCGGATGCTTCGGCTGCGTCTACTTGGACGCCGGCGGCCTCCACCCCTTGACGGGCCCGACGGGACGGCGGCTCGCATCATATCGTCCGCTCACGTACTTGCAAGTCATGACGTAGAGGGCTGAAGAGAGACGGTTCAGGACCAGCAGCAGGTCGGCGCGACCCGGCAGCGCCGCGCACAACGACCGCTCGGCCTCGCGCGCGACCGCGCGGGCGAGGTACAGCTTCGCGACGGGTGCGCCCTGTCGCACACTCGGATACATGAAGGGCACTCCGTAGAGCTCCTTCGTGTGGTGCGACGCCCAGCGGATCTTCGCCGCGTCCATGCCCAGCAGCGTCCACTCGCCGAGCGGCCGGTCGGTGACCTCGGCGCCGACGACCCGGCGCACCAGCGCCAGCGCCTCCTCGAGCTCGCCGACCAGAGACGGCGCGCCCGCGTCGTCGGCGGCGATCTGTGCGTCGAGCAGGTGGCCCTCGAGCAGGTCGAGCTTGCCGCGCAGGTGCATGCGCGGATGGGTCTTGGGCACCAGCGACTGGTCGTCGACCAGGTGGGTCAGGTGCTCGGGCTTGTCGGCGAAGCGGCGGCCGGTGGCCAGCTCACGGAAGCGGCCCGCGCCGCTGCCCGCGTCCTTCGCGAGCTCGCGCGGCTCGAGCGTTTCGCCGGCGGCGCGCACGGCGCGGGTGAGCGAGCGCGGCGAGCGCGCGACGTCGACGACCGCGGCGGCGAACGCGCGCGCGGCCGCCTGGCAGTCGGGCAACGTACCCGTCAGGTAGCCACCGCCGAAGTTGGTCTCGGAGGGCGGGCCGAACCACTTGCACAGCCTGACCGGCGCGGCCTTGAGCGCCGCGTCGAGCCCGATGACGCTCTCGAGCGGCGGCGCGATGAGGTACGCGAGCGGCGCCCCCGGCTCGACGCCGGCCAGGTGCGACAGGTAGCGGCCGGTCGACGACACCACGTGCGGGAAGAACGCGAGCGTGCCGGCCTCGTCGGCGGCGAAGAACCACGCCGACTCCTCGAGGCAGCGCAGCGCCGCGGCCAGGCCGGCCTGGATCTCGTCGGGATCCTCGGCGACGTAGACGCCGATGACCTCGCCCGAGAGCGGCCCGGAGGCGTGCGCGGCGCCGGCGTAGAACGAGCGCGCGTAGGCGACCTCGACGCGCGCCGCCTTGGTGCCCTCGTCGAGCGCGACATAGAGCGCGTCGTCGCTGGTGCAGGTGAGCAGGCCGACGGCGCGGCGGCCGCTGTCGATCTTGAGGCCGAGCTCGCCGGCGAGGCGATCGTCGAGGCGCGGGATCACGCGCATCGCCAGCACTTCGGGTTTGAGCGGGACGAGCCCCAGCACGGCGGTGACTTTACACGCATTCCCATCGCGTATAGTCACGCCATGCGTCGAGAGGCCCGGTGATGCCGCCCACGAAGCGCGAAAAGCCCATCCGCATGCGTGTGCACGAGCGCGGTCAGCCACGCCTCGACGGGCTCTTGCGGCTGGTCGACGTCGCCTCGACCGCGCGTCCGATCGCCGAGCTGCTCGAGGTGCTGTGCACCGAGATCGCGCAGGTCATGGAGGTCGAGGTCGTGAGCGTCTACGTGCGCGAGCCCGACCCGGACGCCGACGGCGACGCGCTGGTGATGCGCGGCAACGTCGGCTTCCCGTCGAGCGCGATCGGCAACGTGCGGCTCTCCGTCGGCGAAGGCATCACCGGCTTCGTCGCCGAGTGTCTGCGTCCGGTGTCGTGCGCGGTCGGCAGCACGCAGGAGAACTGGAAGCCGGTGCCCGGCCTGGGCGAGGAGCGCTTCCCGGGCTTCCTGGCCATGCCGCTCTTGATCTCGGGCGCCGCCGCCGGCGTGCTGGTGCTGCAGCGCCGCAAGGCCAACGCCTTCGAGCCCGCGGATCTGCTGCTTGCCGCGGCGCTGACCGCGCCGGTCGCTTACGCGCTCGAGCGCGCCGGCGCACGCAAGGGCGCCGCCTCGGCCACGGCGGCCCCGCCCGGCTCGCGCAGCGCGCGGCTGCACGGCCACGCGCTCACCCGAGGCACCGCGCTCGGCCGCGCCGAGGCGCTGCCGCCGCTGTCGCTCGAGCCGTCGACCAAGGTCGGCGGCGAGCGCACGCTCAGCGCCTCGGTGGCGTTCGATCAGATCGCGCGCGAGCTGTCGCGCGGCTTCGCCCGCGTGCAGCCGTCCCTGGACCCCGACGCGCGCCGACGCATGGCGGTGCTGGCGCTGCTCTTCGATGATCAGCGGCTGCGCGAGCTGGCCATGGAGGAGTGCAACCAGGCCGGGCTGGTGCCCGGGCTGCGCCGCGTCGCCCGCGAGTACGCGCGCGCGCCCTACCGCGCCGGCGTGTCACCCGCCGAGGGCGGCGACTGGATGGCCGAGCGCGCCGACGAGGTCGAGGACCTGTGTCTGCTGGTCTCCGCGCACGCACGCGGCGTGCGCGCCCCGTCCGCCGGCGGCGTACTGGTCACCGAGCGCCTGACCGGCTGCCTGGCGCTGGCGGGCGTCGCGCGCCACGCCTCGGGCTTCGCGATCGGCGGGCGCGTCGAGGACGACGCGCTGGGCGCGGTGATCCTCGCGGCCGCTGGCGTGCCGGCGGTGAGCGAGGTCGCGGAGCTGTTCGTTTGGGCGCGGCCGGGTGACCGCGTGATCGTGGACGGCGCGCACGGCATCGTGCGCGTCAACCCACCGGCGAGCGCCGAGGCGCGCGTGCGCGCCGACGCAGGCGGGAACGGGAAGGCTACTTCGAGACGGGAGCGTTGAGGTCGAGCTTGACCACGACCTCGTCACGGATGAGGTCGTCGGCCATACCCGGGTACACGACGTCCCAGTTCTTGCGGTTGAGCACGAACTCGGCCTTGACCGAGACCTTGTCGGCAGCGATCGCCACGGTCGCCGGGAAGGTCAGCGACTTGGTCACGCCGCGCAGCGTGAAGTTGCCGGTGATGGTGTGCGTCGCGCCCTTGTCGCCGCCCGCCTTGACCTCGGTGGTCGTGAACGTGGCGGTGGGGAACTTCTCGGTCCAGAAGAAGTCCGGGCTCTGCAGGTGGCCGGTGAGCTTGGCGTCGTCCGCCTCGATCGACTTCATGTCGATCTCGACGTTCACGCGAGCGGTCTCGGGCTTGCCTTCCGGGATCTCGATGGTGCCGCTGAACTTGGGGACCTTGATCTTGTGCTCCTTCGTGGGCTTCGAGCCGGTCAGGTTGACCGTCGAGGTGTCGGGAGCGATCGCATACTTGGCGCCGTCGACGGCGGCGGGAGTACCCGGGGTCGGCGCGGGAGTGGGCGCCATCTCGGGCTTGGCCTCCTCGACCTTGGCGGCGACCTTGCCGTCTGCCGGGTTCTTGCAGGCGGCGGTGCTGAGAGAGAGGGACAGGACGACGAGCGTGGACGCGAGTTTCATGGCCCGTTTGATGCCACACTTGACGGGCGCCGTCGAGGAAACGCTGGCAACACACCGTTTCTGGACGGAAACAGCGTCCCGCCGGTCAGGAAACGTCAGTCGCCGTCACATGCGCAGCAGCACGAGGCCGTAGTCGCCGACGATCTGGAAGCCCAGCCCCTGGTACGCGGCGCGCGCAGGCACGCTGTTGCTGCCGGTGAACAGGATGGCGCGGTGCGCCCCACCCGCGTGTGCCTGGAGCAGCGACGCGGCGACCGCGGCGCGCGCGTATCCGCGGCCGCGCAGCGCTGGCGGCGTGTAGACCCGCCACCTGCACCACGTCGGGCAGCCGCGCGTTGAAGCCGGTGTAGGCCACCGGCTGGCCGTCGTCGAAGAGCAGCCACGAGTTGCCCGAGGCACGTCCGTGCTCGACGTCGCGGCGGCTGCTCGCCTCGAGCTCGGCTCCTGGCGTGGCGCCCAGGAGCTCCACGCGGTAGGCGACCCGCCACGCGCTCACCAGGTCCATCTCGCCTTCACGCGGCGGGCGCGCGGACCACGCGCCCGAGGCCAGGCGCGGCGGCACGTGGAGCGCGATCAGCTCGAGCGGGAAGAGATCGTCGCGGCTGTCGAGCGCGGCGGGCGCGGCGCCGAGGCCGAGCGCGGCGCGCGCCGCGATGGTCTGCGCGTACGGGCCGCCGAACCCGGCCACACGCCGGCCACGGCTGCGTGTCACCGCGAGCCGTACCAGCACGCCCAGCAGCTCGGTGGCCGGCGCGGGCACCTGCAGCAGCACCATGCCGTTCCAGAAGTGCCCGGCGACGCCGATCAGGCGTCCGAGATCGTCGAACGCCGCGGCGTAGGTGCCCTGCGGCGCCTCGCCGCGATCGACGAGCCCGCCCGCCTTCGAGTCGGCGCGCAGGAACATCGAGCTGTCGGCGTGCCGCAGCAGGAACGCGTCCAGCGTCGCCTCGTCGCCGGGGCCGAGCACGCGCACCGTGGCGCTCACGCCGGCTCCTTCGCGACGGCGGCCGCGGCCACCGCCGCCGCGGTGCGACGCGCGGCGCGCAGGCCGAGCACGTACGCGACGGCCATGACCAGCAGGCAGACCACCCCGAGCGTCACGTAGCGCGACACCATGGCCGACTCGCTCCAGCCGAAATCGTCGACGAGCCGGGTCGGATCGCTGGTGCCCACGCCGTCGATCTCACCGTAGGGGATGACGTCGCGATCCTTGCGCGCGCTCCACCACTGCCGGAAGGGATCCATGAAGCCAAACGAGCCGATCACCAGGAAGCCCCAGCGCAACCACGACTCGTGCAGATGGCTGCCGCGCGGCGCATAGAAGGTGAGACCGAGCAGCGTGCCGATCACCATGCCGCCAGCGTCGCCGCCGAAGGTGATCGCCGCCTGGGCGCGGTGCGTGCGCAGCCCCAGCGTCATGGCCAACTGCACCAGCAGCACCGCCGCGGCCGCGCCGACCAGCCAGGTGCGACGCGGCTCGTGCTGCCAGGCGCGCCAGGCGATCACGCCGAGCACCGCGACGACCAGCAGCACGACGCCCAGCGAGCGCTGGTCCGCGGTCACCGTGCGCCACGGCCCGGGCATGGCGCCGTAACCGGCGAGCCATGACGTGACCGCGTGCCCCAGCTCGTGCAGCCACATGCTGATGAAGGTGCGAAAGAAGCCCGCGCCCACGCCACTGCCGTAGACGACCAGCGCGAGCGCCAGCACCGCGGGCGGCGCCCAGGTGCGCAGGCGCACCTCGAGCTGCGCCTCGTCGCGGTCGCCATCCCAGCTCCGGCCCGGGCCGCGCGCGACCACCGTGCGCCCTAGCCCATGACCACGCCGCTCTTGCGCTCGCGCAGCACGCGCGCGAGCGCCTCGGCGGTCAGGCGGGCGGCCCGCAGCGGCTCGACGCCGCGCGGGTTGATGTTGCTGATGACCTCACGGTTGGCGTCGGTGGCGCCCTCGCCCGGCTTGTAGATGTAGTAGGCCGACAGCGAGTCGGCGAAGCCCAGCCCGGGCCGCTCGCCGCACACGAACAGCGCGACCTCGGCGTCGACCAGGCGCGCGATCTCGTCGGAGACCTTGACGCGCGAGTAGCGCACGAAAAACGCTGGCGCCGGGCGCAGCCCGACGGTGGCCAGCTCACGCTCGAGCGCGCGGTGGTAGGTCTCGAGGTGCTCGTTGATCGCGGCCGCCGACAGGCCGTCGCCGTAGATCACCAGCACCTGCGCGCCGCGCGGCACGCGGCGCGTGATCTCGGCGCGCGCCTCGTCGGAGAGCGCGCGGCCGGCGTCGGGGCGCTGCAGGAAGTGGCGCTTGTCGGTGGCGCGCGTCTTGACCTCGAACATGCCCAGGCGCTCGAGCAGCTTGGGCTCGACCTCGGAGTGGACCGCGTCGCGCGCGGCCGCGTGGTCGGCGCGGAAGCGCAGGAGCGTGTTGGTCTTGTAGCGGGTGCCGGCGCGCCCGACCGCGATGCGCGCGAGCTGCGCCGACAGCATGCTGGCCAGCGCGCCCGGGTCGGCGGGCGTGCCCAGGTTGACGCCGCGATCGGGCGTGATCACCACCGCGTCGCCGCTGTCGACCGGACGGCGCGCGTGCTCACCGCCCAGCTCGGCGAGTGCGCCGCGGACGAGGTCCTCGATCTTCTTGCGGTCGATCATGGCGCCCGCCTCCTCATCCGAAGAAGCTCGCGTCGCCGGCGCGCTTGGTCAGCTTGCCGTCCTGCATGAGCCCGACCTCGACCAGCCAGGCCTCGAACTCGGGCGCCGGGCGCAGGCCCAGCAGCTGGCGCACCGACGCGTCGTCGTGGAACGACGACGACTGGTAGTTGAGCATGACGTCGTCGCCCATGGGCAGTCCCATGAAGAAGTTGCAGCCGGCGCTGGCGAGCAGGATCTTGAGGTTCTCCAGGTCGTTCTGGTCGGCCTCGGCGTGGTTCGTGTAGCAGGTGTCGCAGCCCATGGGGATGCCGTGCAGCTTGCCCATGAAGTGGTCCTCGAGACCGGCGCGGGTGATCTGGCGCGCGTCGTAGAGGTATTCGGGGCCGATGAACCCGACCACGGTGTTCAGCAGAAACGGCGAGAACTCGCGCGCGATGCCGTAGTTGCGCGCCTCGCAGGTGAGCTGGTCGACGCCGTGGTGCGCGTCGGCGGACAGCGCCGAGCCCTGCCCGGTCTCGAAGTACATGACGTTCGGGCCGGTCGCCTGGCCGAGCCGCTTGGTCATGTCCCAGGCCTCGTGCAGCATGGGGATGGTCACCCCGAAGGCGGTGAGGCCCTTCTCGGTGCCGCACAGCGACTGGAACATGAGGTGCAGCTTGGCGCCCTGCTCGAGCGCGCGCATCTGCGTGGTCACGTGCGAGAGGCAACAGTTCTGCGTGGGCAGGCGCCAGTCGACGATGAACTGGTGCGTGGCGTCGAGGATCTCCTTGCAGCGCGCGACGTCGTCGGTGACCGGGTTGATGCCGATGACCGCGTCGCCGCAGCCGAACGACAGGCCGTCCTTCATCGAGGCGAGGATGCCCTCGATCGAATCGGACGGGTGGTTCGGCTGCAGCCGCACGCCCAGGCGACCCTCCAGGCCGAGGGTGTTGTTGGCGTGCACCACGACGCGGATCTTGCGCGCCGCGACCACGAGATCCAGGTTCGACATCAGCTTGGCGACCGCGGCGATGGTCTCGCTGGTCAGGCCGCGGCCCAGGCGCAAGAGCGCCGGGCCGTTCACGTCGTCGTCGAGGATGTGCTCGCGCAGGCGGCCGATGGTCCAGCTCTTGACCTCGTCGAAGACGGGGCGCGCCAGGCGATCCCAGATGAGGCGGGTGACCGCGTCGTCGGCGTAGGGCACGCACGGGTGCTCGTACAGGTCGGCGACGGTCAACTCGGAGAGCACCAGCTTGGCGGCGACGCGTTCGAGCGCGGTCTCGGCGCCGACACCGGCCAGCTTGTCGCCCGACTTCTCCTCGTTCGCCTTGGCCATCACCTCGCGCACGTCGGCGAAGGTGAAGGTCTTGCCGCGGATGGTGGCCGCCAGCTTCATCGGAGGAGCGGAACTCTACACGATCTGGGCGCGTGCGCGCGCGCCCGCTGGCCCGGCTACGAGATCTCGTCCTCGGAGATCTCCTGCACGGTGGCCAGGATCTCCTTGGTCGCGAGCACGCGCAGGTTGTCGTCCCAGGGCACGCGGATGCCGGCGTTCTTGTCGAAGAGCACGCGCGCGCCGTGCGGCACCCCGGCGACGTTGACGCCGAAGCCTTCCTGGTTGGGATCGTCGCTGGTGGCGCGGGCGACCTCGATGATCTCGCCGTAGAGCGACTCCTGGTTGCGCTCCTTGGCGCCGGCGGGCAGGTAGAGGCCGCTATCGGCGACGTCGTCCTCGTGGATCACGCGGACCAGCACGCGCGGCCCGAGGGGCATGATGTGGCGGACACGTTTGCTCACGGGTCGAGACGATAGCCTGCGCCGCGCACCGTCACCAGGTGCCGTGGGAGATCGGGGTCGGCCTCGATCTTGGCGCGCAGCTGCGCGATGAAGTTGTCGATGGTGCGCGGCGAGCCGTCGTGGTGCACGTCCCAGACGTCGCGCAGCAGGCGATCGCGCGACAGCACCTTGCCCATGTGGCGCGCCAGGTACTCGAGCAGGTCGAACTCGAGGCGGGTGAGCTTGACCTCCTTGCCGGCACGCATGACCACGCGCGTATCGACGCCGATGGTGATGTCGCCGACGATGAGTTGCTCTCCGGTGGGCGCGGCCACGTTGCCGGCGGCCCCCCCCAGCGTCCCGGTTGCCGGCGTGGTGGCGAGCGCGTTGTGCGCCTGCGCCTGCGCGTGGCTGCGGCGCAGCACCGCCGCGACGCGCGCGAGCAACTCGGCCAGGCCGAAGGGCTTGGACACATAGTCGTCGGCGCCCAGCTTGAGCGCGGCGACCACGTCGGCCTCGGCGTCGCGCGCCGACAGGATCACGATGGGCGTGCGGTCGCCGCTGCCGCGCAGCTCGGCGAGGATCTCGAGGCCGTTCTTCTTGGGCAGCGAGAGGTCGAGGATGATGAGCGCCGGGCGCAGCGCGATCGCCTGATCGAGGCCGTGCTGGCCGTCGTTGGCGACATGCGGGACGTAGCCCTCGACGCGCAGGTTGAGCGCGAGGCCTTCGGAGATGGACGCGTCGTCCTCGATGATGAGGATGTGCTTGGGCTCACTGCTCATGGTCGCTCCGAGGGCGCGGCCGGCTCCTGCGAGCGTGGCAAGCGCAGGCAGAAGCGCGCACCCGCGCCCGGCGTCGAGACGACGTCGACACGTCCGCCGTGCGCGCGCACGATGAGGTTGACGACCGCGAGGCCCATGCCGGCGCCGGGCGCGGTCTGGCGCGCGACGTCGGTGCCGCGCTCGAAGCGGTCGAAGATCACGCGGCGATCCAGGGCCGAGATGCCGGGGCCGTTGTCGCTCACGCTGATCTCGACCTTGCGGCCGCTGGCGATGGCCTGCACGTCGATCTGCTTGTCGCTGCCGGTGTACTTGTAGGCGTTGCCGATGAGGTTGAGCAGCGCCTGCTCGAACGCGGCGCGGTCGACGTCGATGACCAGGCCCGGCTCGACGTGCACGCGCAAGGTCGGCGCCGGGCCGCCGCCCGCGACGCGCGTGGCCTCGAACGCGGCGAGCGCGCCGTCGACCACGTCGAGCACAGCGGTCGGGCGGCGCGCGAACTGCCGCTTGCCGGCCTCGAGGCGCGCGAGCTCGAGGATGCGCTCGACCAGCGTCTCGAGCCGGGCAACCTCGCTGGCCAGCATCTGCAGGACGCGCTGCTGCTCCTCGGGGTGGTCCTTCAGGCGCCCCATGGCCAGCGTCTCGACGAACATGCGGATCGAGGTGAGCGGCGTGCGCAGCTCGTGTGAAACGGTCGACACGAAGTCGTTCTGCAGGCGCGCGAGCGAGTCGCCACGGCGCAGGAACACCTGCACGAACGCCGCGCCCGTGATCGCCAGGACCGTGAACACCAGCACCAGGATGCCCAGGACCACGTCGGTGGCGCGGCGCGCGAACACCAGCACCAGGATGGCCGCGACCGTCGCCAGCGACGTCGGCACCAGCGCCGCCAGGATCAGCAGCAGCTGCGCGCGTTTCAGCTCGATGCTGGCGGGGGCACGGAACCTCATCGACCGCCGGCGAGTCTACACGACGGACGCGCGCTTGGTGGCCCGCCGGTCGAGAACCCGCCCGTGCTCCGGGAAGGCGCCCTAGAACTTCACGAACCTGGCGAACTCGGTGGCCGCCTTGCCCGGGGTCTTGCCCGCGCCGGTGTCGGTGAAGCCCAGGTAGACCACGTGCTCGCCGACGCCGACGGTGTAGAACAGCTGCTCGGCCGGGTCGCTCGGGCACGAGTACGCGCTCGCGTCCTTGCCGGCCAGCTTGGTCGCCTGCGCGGGCGGCTTGGACTGGTCGGCGTCGCACTGCAGCGGCGGCACCGCGCCGCGGCTGAACACGGCGATGCGGGCGCGGAACGTGCCCTTCTTCCACACCGCCATGGCGCCCGGGCCGTAGGACTCGAACGTCCAGCCCTTGCCCGGCTTGATCTTGGTGATGCCGCCGCCGACCGCGACCACGCCCTTGGCCTTGCCGGGATCGGTGACCTTGGTGGCGCCGTCCAGCTCGGCGAGCATCTCCTTGCCCTCGCGGTCCTTCCACTTGCCGCCGTCGAAGCGCAGCGAGAACACGATGGGCGTCTCACCGCGCAGCACGTGGATCTCGAGCACGTCGCCGGCGCCGGCGAACTGCGGCGGCCGCTCGATCATGAGCGCGTCCTGGCCGCCGAAACGATCCCAGTGCGCGTTGGCCTCGCCCGCGACCTTCTTCATGTACTCGCTGCCGCTGCCGGTGAACCGGTCGGTGCCCAACCAGATCGACGCGACCACGCGCGCCTTGTCGCCCATGCGGTTCTCGATGGCGTAGCCGTTCATGCCCGCCGAGACGCCCCAGCCGTCGAGGCGCGCCACGCGCACGCCCAGCATGGCGTCGTTCACCAGGTGCTTGGCGGTGCTCGCCGGCAGCGCCAGCGGCGTGTCCTTGGTCCACAGCGGCTCGGAGGGTGGCGGCGGCGGGGCGTCCTTGCGCGGTGCGCCCGCGGGCGCGCCGCCCAGCAGCTGCACGCCCTGCACGATGAAGCGGATGTCCTCGAGGTTGGCGATCAGCTCGTCGTAGCTGGCGGTCGCCTGCAGCAGGTAGGTGGTGTCGCCGTTCATGGCCATGACGTACACGATGGTCTCGCGCTTGCCGGCCGGGTCCACACCGTCGAGCGTGATGATCGCGCCCTCGACACCCACGAAGCTGATCGCGTCGGCCTCGGTCGCCGACAGGTAGGTCTTTTTCTTGCGGTCACTCTCGGCGATGTTCTTGGCCATCTGGATCGCGGTCACCGAGTTGGCCGGCTTGGGCACGCCCACGACCACGACCTGCAGGCCCTCGCTGCGCCCGGCCGGCGGCTGGATGAACACGCCGCCGTCCTCGGGCGCCGCGCGCCAGCCGTCGGGGATGGCGACCACGTGGCGGTGGCCGTTCATCGTGACCTCGACGGACTGCGCCGCCTCGGCCGCGCGCGCGCCCGACCACGTCGCGACCAGCGCGACCCCGATCGCGAGCAGCGTCCTACCCCGGTTCTCGAGCTTCATGACGGATCCCCCCACGTTCATCGCGGCAAGCTGATGGACTGCAGGAACTCGGTGACGCGCGCCTCGGGCACGCCGGCGCCGTCACTCTTGGCGAACAGGAACAGCTGCATGCCGCGGCCCTCGACCAGCGCCACGATCTTGGGCACGTCCTTGAGCGCCGCGGCGTTGGCGCCCTTGGCGTCGATCAGGCACACCGACTGGCGCGCGCTCTGCGCGGAGGTCACCTGCACCTTGGTCTCCTGGACCTTGCCGCCCAGGTTCTTGCAGCGCAGCTGCACGCGCACGTACTCGTCGGAGAACGGATCCACCGAGCCCTCGGTGCTGCCGGTGCGCAGCTGCAGCATGGTGAAGCCGCCGCTCTTCTCCTTCACGCCGATGGTCGCGCCCGACGCGATGGCGTCGTTGAAGAACCAGCCCTTGCCGAGCTCGAGCGACACGCCGTTGGCCACGGTCATGCGCACGCCCTTGTTGTAGTTGTTGATGGGCGGCGGGTCCTTCTTCACGATGGTCACCGCCTTGACGAACTCGGGCCACGCGTCGGCCTCGGCGGCGCCCAGATCGGTCGCGGCCAGCTCGATCACCGTGACCTGCGTGCCGAGCGTGACGTGCCAGGTCTTCTTGCCCGACTCCGCCACCAGCACGGCGTCGTACTTGCCAAGCTTGCTCTTGCTGCCCTTCGCCTTCTTCATCGACGCCTTGTAGGCAGCGTTGTCCTTGAAGCGGTGCGACACGGTCACGCGCGCCTCCGGCTTGGCGACCATGAACACATAGCTGCCCTTGTCGTTCTCGATGCGCCAGCGGTTGGTCAGGCCCTGCACGCCCAGGCCCCAGGGCGGATCGTCCACGGTGGGCGCGGGCCCGGTGTTGCACCCGAAGCCGACGCAGCCGCCCGGCTCGGTCCCACCCGGCTTGCTGCCGCCCGGGTTCACCTTGCTGCCCGCGCCCGTGGGCGTGACGCCGTTGATGATCGTCGCGAGCGCGTCTGCGTTCGCCTGGATCTCGGTGGTCTTGCCGCGCACCACGAACGCGTAGGCCAGCTCCTTGGCCGGCGCGACCAGGATGATCATCGCCTCGGTCGCGTTGTTGGCGGGGTTGGTGCCGCCGATGCTGATGAGCCCCGCGGGCATGCCCACGAACGTCATGTCGTCGGGGTCGGTGATGGCGCCCCAGGGCATGGAGTCCTTCTGCTGCGAGCCCGCGATGAGCTTGGCGAACTCTTTGGGCTGTTGGCCGCTGAAGTCGCCCGCGACCGCGAGCACGAAGCAGGTGAAGTCGCCGGTGAACAGCCCCGCCGGCGGCTTGAACTCCATGCTCTCCTTCTCGGTGTTCACCGTCCAGCCGCCCGGCACCGA
>JBKJOI010000311.1:0-19574 GCA_046595695.1 Haliangiales bacterium
GGCAAGGTCACCGACTTCGTGGTCTGGAAGCTCGGCAAGAGCGAGTGGCCGGCGTTCAACATCGCCGACGTCGCGCTGGTCGTCGGCGTGGCGATCATGTTCCTCGACGTCGGACGCGAGCAGAAGCGGCAGAAAGAGGCCGAGAAGCTCGAGAGCCAGGCCGCCACCGGGAAGAAGGGCTCCAAGCACGCATGAACCCGCTGCTGTGGGACTTCACGCTGCCGGTGATCGGCAAGGTGGAGTTCCCCGCGTACATGACGCTCCTCATCATCGGCTTCGCGCTGGCCACGTGGCTGGTGCGCCGGGAAGAGGACCGCTCGGGGAAAAACGGCGACCGGATCGTGGATCTCGCGCTCCTGATGGTGTTCTTCGGGCTGCTCGGCGCGCGCCTCCTGTCGGTCCTCGCCGACGGCCACCTGCAGGACTTCGTGAACCTGTGCACGGATCCGAAGCTGGTGCCCGCGCTCGACCAGAAGGTCGCGATCTGCAACACCGCCGCGGAGTGCGGCTTCGACTACCTGTGCGACACGGCGACGCACAAGTGCTACCCGCCGCGTGACTGCCTCGCGGCGCTGAAGTTCTGGCAGGGCGGGCTCGCCTTCTACGGCGGCTTCATCCTGGCGGTGCCGGTGGGCATGCTGTACGCGCGGCGCAAGCGGCTCGGGCTGTGGCGCCTCGCCGATCTGTGCGCGCCGGTGACCGCGTTCGGCCTGTTCTTCGGGCGCCTGGGCTGCTTCCTGAACGGCTGCTGCTACGGCCAGGCGACCAGCCTGCCCTGGGGTGTCGACTTCCCGCAGGTCGGCGGTCACGGGCACGTGCACCCCACGCAGCTCTACGAAGCGCTCGGCTCGCTGGCGATCTTCGCGGCGCTCTACTGGATCGTCCGGCCGCGCAAGCGCCGGCACGGCGACGTGTTCGCGTGGCTGCTGGTGCTGTACGGCTCGCTGCGCTTCCTGCTCGAGTTCGTCCGCGCCGACGAGCGCGGCGGGTTCCTCGGCCTGTCGACCTCGCAATGGATAGGAATACCGCTCGTGGCCTGGGGGGTTTACTGGCTACTCAGCCGACGCCATGTGCCCCACCCTGCTCCAGATCGACCTGTTCGGCCTGCGGATCGGGCTTAGCCTCTTCGGGCTCTTCCTCGGCCTGGCCGGAGGCGTGGGCGCAGCGGTGGTCGCGGGCGTCGGGCGTAGCGCCGGGCTTCCTTCGCGCTCGGCGCTGGCGATGTGCTTCTGGGCGTCGGCGGCGGGGGTGATCGCGGCGCGGCTCGGCGCGATGATCCTGGGCAGCGGCGGCGCGCACGGGATGCCGCTCGGCCTGTCGTACGCGGCCGGGCTCGCCGCGGCGACGGGCGCCGTGGTGATCTACTCGAAACGACGGCAGTTTTCGCCGTGGACCGGGCTCGATCTGCTGGCCTGCGGGCTGGCCGCGGCGAGCTCGATCGTGGCGCTCGGCTGCTTCGCCGGCGGGTGCTGCTACGGCGACTTCGCGCCGCCGTCAGCCGCGCCGTTCGCGGCCCAGTTCGGCCAGGACACCGTGGCGTGGCGCGCGCTGGCCGAGCGCGGCGTCGTGCCGCTCGCGGCGCCGGCCACGCCGCCGCTCTACGCCGTGCAGCTCTTCGAGGCCGCGGGCTTCGCGCTCGTCGCTGGCGCGCTGATCGCCTGCGTGCGCCGACCGCGCCGCGGGTACGTCTTCGGCGCCTACTTGCTGGCCGCGGCGGCGGTGTGGCTGGCGCTCTGGCCGTGGCGTGCGTCACCGCTCGCGGGCGCGGCGACGGCGGTTGTTTTGGCGCTCGCCGGGATTGCGCTTACTCTCGGAAGGCATGCGTATGCACGTTTCACTCGGCGCGACCGTCGCGGCGGTCCTGGCGCTCGCGGCGTGTGACGGCGGCACCGGCTTCCGGGCGGGTGAACCGCCGGGCGGCGGCCCACCCAGCGGCATGATCCCCGGCCCCGACGCGGGCCCCGACAACGATGGCGGCGGACCCGCCACGATCACCGGCTTCGTCTGCGACGTCGCCGACATCCGCATGAAGGACGCCTGCTCGCGCCTGGAGATGGATGGGCTGGAGGTCAGCATCGTCAACACGACGGTCCAGACCACCACGGATGTGGCGGGGCGCTTCAGCCTGCCGACTCCGCCTGGTGTCAACGCGGTGATCCTCGCGGTGAGGGATCCCGCCGGCCAGTACCATACCGGCGCGACCGTCGTCACGTTCGCGGGTGGTGGCGCGAGCCAGGTCCGGGTCCCGGTGGTCGATCAGCGGGTCTATGAGGCCATCCTGCTGACCTCGGCCGTCGCGGTCGCGCCCGGAAACGGCGTCGTGGTGGTCAACGTGCGTCGGCAAGGCGCGCCGGTCGCGGGCGCCATCATCGGCGAGCTCGACGGCACCTCGCCGCTCTACGACGGCGCGGCGGATCCGCTGCTCTTCACCGGCACGCCTCCGACCGGCGTGACCGGCACGGCGATCTGGTTCGACGTGCCTGCGAGCGCGAGGAGCGAGTTCATCGAGTTCACCGTGACCGTGAACGGCGACGCTCCCGTCGGCAGCGAGACCGTCGTCGTGGGCAACGCGCTGCTGTTCACGACGGTGACGCTCCCGGCCAATTGAGCGCGGCCGCGTAGCGGACGCAGCGCAGCGCAGCGGACGGCAGAATCCCTGTCTAACCCGCGCCACGCTCCTGGAACGAACCCAGCGCGCGCCGCCAAGCGGCCGCCTTCTCCTCGGTCTCCTCGAGCTCGCGCGCCGGCTCCGAGTCGGCCACGATACCGCCGCCGACGTGCAGCTGCAGCTCGCCGAGATCGCGCCGCACCACCGCGGTGCGGATGGCGATGGCCAGGTCGATCGCGCCCTCGGCGCCCAGGTAGCCGAACGCGCCGGTGTACGCGCCACGCCGGCACGGCTCGAGCTCGTCGATGATCTGCATGGCGCGGATCTTGGGGGCGCCGGTGATGGAGCCGCCCGGAAAGGTCGCGGCCAGCAGCGCCGACGGCGACACGTCGTGCGCGTCGATCTCGGCGCTCACCGTCGAGATGAGGTGGTGCACCGTGGGCAGCGACACGAGCCGCGCGTAGTCGTCGACGCGGACGCTGCCGATCTTCGCGACGCGGCCGAGATCGTTGCGCAGGAGATCGACGATCATCAGGTGCTCGGCGAGCTCCTTGGCGTCCGTGCGCAGCTCGGCGGCGAGCGCGGCGTCGCGCGCCGGGTCCTTGCCGCGCGCGCGCGTGCCCTTGATCGGCCGGGTCTCGACGCGCGCCTGGCCGGGCGCGCGGCGCAGGAACAGCTCGGGTGAATCGGAGACCAGCGCCACGTCGCCCGCCTCGATCAGCGCGCCGTAGGGCGCGGGAGACACCGCCGCGACCCGCTCGTAGATCGCGAGCGCGTCGAGGTCGCGGGGCGCGAGCGTCGCGCGCAGCCGCCGCGCCAGGTTCACCTGGTAGACGTCGCCGGCGCCGATGTAATCGAGCACGCGCCGCACCGCGGCCAGGTGGCGCTCGTCGGGCTCGTCGGCGAGGAGCGGGCCGAGCCGCGGCGCGGGTGGCACGGCGCCCTGCTCCGCTCGCGAGAGCCACGCGTGCAGCTCGGCAGCCGCGGCGGGGGCGCCGACGACCTCGGCGCGTCCGCTCGCCGCGTCGCAGCGCCAGACCGCGTCGTACGCGCCGAACCAGACGTCGGGCATGCCGGCGTCCGCGGCGCTGGGCGGCCCGCCGGGCCCGCCCGCGCGCGGCTCGATCGTGCGGCCCAGATCGTAGGCCAGGAAGCCGACCAGGAGCGGCCGCGGCGCGGGATCGGCCGGGCGCGCGCCGGCACGGACCTCGGCCGCGGCGAGCGCCGCGTCGAGCGCCGCGAGTGATCCCGAGATCACGCGCGCGGGCGCCGCGCCGACGAACGACCACTTGCCGACGCCGTCGGCGTCGCTCGCGCTGTGCAGCAGGAACCGGCCCGGCCGGCCGGCCAGGCGGCGTGCGGCCTCGAGCGGATCGATCGCAGGACCGTCGAGCACCAGCGCGGGCACGGCTACGCCTTGCGCTTCTCTTGCTCCTCGGCGGCGAGCACGAAGAAGCGGAAGTACTCGCCCGCCGACCACAGCGACAGCACCAGCGACGCGTACACCAGGTACGTGCCGACCTGGTGGAAGTCGATGCGCACGTCGAAGAGCAGTATGCGGTAGCTGAAGTGGGTCAGCAGGAAGGCGATGCCGACGGTCTGCAGCGCGGTCTTGGCCTTGCCGCCCGCGCCGGCCGCGATCACCAGGCCGTAGCTCGACGCGATGGCGCGCAGGCCGGTGATGGCGAGCTCGCGCGACATGAGCAGCACCACCAGCCAGACCGCGACGCGCCCGTGCGCGACCAGGAACACCAGCGTGCCGAGCACGAACAGCTTGTCGGCGAGCGGATCGAGGAACTGGCCCAGTACGCTCACCTGGCCGCGCTTGCGCGCCAGGTAGCCGTCGAGCGAGTCGGAGAGGCCGCCGGCGATGAAGATCATGGCCGCGGTGAACGAGGCGGTCCGGCTGTAGTTGTCGATGAAGTAGAGCACCAGCGGCAGCGTGCAGATGCGCGCCAGCGTGATGATGTTGGGCAGATCCGTGACCTCGTCGCGCAGCGGCCGCAGCCTCAGCTTGCCACTGCGCGGCACGCTCAGCCCTCCCGCGGCGCGCTCGCCTCGGCGCCGGCGTCGGCGTCGGCGAGCCGGGGCTCGAGCGCGATCACGATGCCCTCGCCCGAGCACTCGACGAACGGCGCCGACGAGTCACCGCCGGCCGCGGGCGCGACCACGCGCGGCACCACGCGGCCGATCCAGCCGGCGAGCAGCGTCGCGTCGACATACAGCACCTTCTCGGGCGCGAGCTTGATGGTGAGCGGCGGCCGCGACGTGTGCAGCGCCACGCAGCCCTCGCCGCGGAATTGCACCACGTGCATCTTGTTGGCCGAGCCGGGGATGTGGCCGTTCTCCCAGCGCAGGCGCTCCTCGAAGGCGAAGACCAGCTCCTCGCGCAGGTAGAGCGCGTCGTCGGTGAGCTCGACCGCGGTGAACTTGCCACCACGCGGCGAGGCGCACAGGTGGCCCTGGCCGGAAACGAAGAACATGGGCCGCGCGTCCGAGCCGAACGGCTCCTCGGTCATGGCGCCACGCACGCGCCGCGTCGCCGGCTCGTAGGACAGCTCGCCGCCCGAGACGATCACGCCCTCGGTGCGCGAGAGCACGCGGCCGCGCACGCGCACGATCAAGGTGTCGCCGGCGGCGACCTCGAAGGGCAGCTCGCCGTCGTCGGGACGGATGAGCCGCGAGGTCGCGAAGTGCGACAGCGGCATGGGTGTGCCGCGACCCTCGGGATCGAAGGTGGCCATCGGCGCGCGGGGCGTGGCGATGCGCACCGCGGCGGTGACGATGCCCTCGACGTCGCGCGCGACCACGCCGCGCGCGGGGGTGTCGAGCTGGTCCATCTGATCGACGACCTGCGCGGAGGCCAGCGGCGACAGCCGCGCCGTGGGCGCCTCGTGCTCGTCGTCGAGGGGCTGGGTCTCGGCCTGACCGTTCTTGCCCGCGCGCGCCTCGACGCCACCGACCGGCGTGTCGTACGCTTCGGGCGCGAGCGGCTTGTGGTCCACGACAGCGGACGGCACGGCGGATGCGTCGCCGTCGCCCTCGCCTTCGCGGCCGCGCGCGTCGGCGGGCACCGGCGGCGGCCCGACCGCCTGCTTGTCCTCGTCGCCCGTACCGCCGGCCAGGTACTGCTCCATCTCGCGGGCGAGATCGTCCTGGCCGGCCTGCAGGAACGCCTCGCGCGCCTTGGCATACTGCCCGCTGCGCGCGTAGGCCAGGCCCAGGTAGCCGACGGTGCGCGTCTGGCTGGGATCCTGCTCGCGCGCCGCGAGCAGCTCGCCGAGCGCGGCCTCGACGTCGCCCAGCTTGAGGTGCACGAGGCCCAGGTTTAGCCGCAAGGAAGCGTCCTTGGGCTGCTTCCTGACCAGATCGGCGTAGATCGTGCGCGCCTCGTCGAACTGGCCCAGGCGGAAGTAGACAAGCCCGAGCAGGCTCAGGATCTTGGCGTCGCCCGGCTTGAGACCGCGCGCGGCCTCGAGCTCGGTGCGTGCCTCGTCCACGCGATCCGCGCGGAGCAGCTCCCCGCCGCGGGTGAGGTGCTGCACGTAGGTGTCGGCCACGCGTCGACGGTAGCGGCGTGCGGCGCGCCGGTCAAGGAGCGGGCGGCAGGCCGGGCGACCGGGTCAGACGAGCTGTTCGTCGCTCACGTGCGGCTTCGGCTTCACCCGCACGCGCTCGACCCGCCGCGGCGAGGCCTCGATGACCTCGAGCGCGGTGCCGTCCTCGCAGGCGAAGCGGGCGCCCTTCTGCGGGATCCAGCCGGCCAGGTGCATGCAGAGGCCGGCCATGGTCGAGTAGCCCTCGCCCTCGGGCAGCTCGATGTCGAGCGCCCGGTTGACGTCGCGGATCGGGGTCGTGCCCGCGACGATCGCGGCGCCGTCGGGGCCGAGCGCGATGGCCGCCGGCGGCGCCTCGTGCTCGCTGACGATGTCACCGACCAGCTCCTCCATGAGGTCCTCCATGGTGATGAGCCCGGCCACGCCGCCGTGCTCGTCGAGCACCACGGCGATCTGCGTGCGCCGCTTCTGCATCGACTTCAGCACTTCCGTCACGCGCATGCCCTCGGGCACGAAGTAGGCCGGGCGCACGATGTCGGTGAGCACGAGCAGGCTCGGCTCCTGCGACCAGAGGATCACGTCCTTGGCGACGACGTAGCCGATGATCTTGTCGAGCGAGTCCTCGTAGACCGGCATGCGCGCGTGGCCGTGCTCGGCGATGAGCGCGAGTACCTCGGCGGCGGTGGCGGTCTTGCGGGCGGCGATCATGCGCGCGCGCGGCAACATGACTGCGCCCGCGCGCAGGTCGGTGAAGTCGAACGCGCGCGACACGATGTCGCCCACCTGCGGATCGAGCTGGCCGGCGCGCGAGGCCTCCTCGACCATCTGCTGCAGCTCCTCGGGCGACAGGCGCGCCTCGGTGAAGCTGGTCTTGTCGCCGAACAGGCGCAGGATCACGTTCGAGCTCGCGGTCAGGAACCAGACCAGCGGTCGGGTCAGCGCACCCAGGCCGTTCAGCGCGGGCGCGACCAGGAGCGAGTAGCGCTCGGAGAAGCGCAGCGCCAGCGACTTGGGCACCAGCTCGCCCAGCACCAGCGACAGGTACGACACGAACGCGATCACGGTGCCGAAGCCCAGCCGGCTCGCCCACAGGGCCCCGAAACCCAGGCTGCGGTAGAGTTCGGCCGCGGGCTCCTCGAGCGATGCGCCCCCGAACGCCGCCGCGCTCGCGCCGACCACGGTGATGCCGACCTGCACGGTGGCCAGGAAGCGCTCGGGGTGCTTGCGCAAGGACAGCACCGCGCGCGCGCCGCCGCGCCGCTCGTCGAGCAGCTGGTTGAGGCGCGTCTTGCGCAAGGACAGGATCGCGATCTCGGCGCCCGAGAACACCGCGTTCACCAGCACCAGCGCCAGGATGACCAGGATCTCGGTCATGACGCTAGCGCCCGGTGACGCGCGCCATGAACACGGCGTACTCGACGGTGATGGTCAGCATGGCAGACATGGCGTAACAGGCGACGGCAGCGTACACGACCGGGCCCAGCATGAGCAGCCGCGGTTCGGGCAACGCCTGCGCGAGCACCGGGCTCGCCAGCCGCCAAGCGATCCCCAGCGGCGCGAGCGCGACCAGGAGGCCGGTCGCGGTCACGCCCGCCGCCGCGGCCAGGCGCGCGTGCGGCGTGGGCCGGCCCGACAGCGACACCCACGAGGCCAGCAGGTGCACGAGCGCGGCCACCGCGCCGTAGGAGAACAGCTTGACGACGATCGAGCCGCGCGCCGGCATCATCGACGGTGACAGCAGGTTCTCGAAGACCAGCATCATGCTGTAGAAGGTCAGCGGGAACGCCGGCAGCGCGATCAGCAGCACGCGCCGGTCGACCGTGGCCCAGTGCTTGCGCACCGCGAAGACCACCACCGCGGTGGTCGCCGCGAGCACCATCGCGATGAGCAGGCCGCGCCGCGACGACACGCCCTCGGCGGCCTGCTGCACGCGCGCGCGGTCCGCGTAGAGCAGCGTCTGCAGGCGCGTCCAGCGGCGCGTGTCGGCCTGCGCCAGCGCCGCGCGCGTCGCGGTGTCGAGGGTGAGCGCCTCGCCCAGCGAGCGGCCGAGCGCGTCGGCGGGCGCGGGGATCCCGAGCAGCGTGGCGATCGTGGGCGCCACGTCGATGAGGCGCGCGTCGACCAGCGTGGCGCCCGCCTCGACGCCCGCGCCGGCGAGCAGGAGCGGCACCTCGATCACCTCGGGCTCGAGGCCGCCGTGCCCGCCCCGATCGATGTGACCGTGGTCCGCGGTCACGATGATGGTGTCCTTCGTGAAGTCGAAGCCAGCAAACAGCGCGCCCAGCGTGGCATCGACGCGGCGCGCCGCGGTGCGGTACTCCGGCGTGGCCGCGCCGAAGCGATGGCCCGCGTGATCGACGTCGATGATCCACAGCAACACCAGCTGCGCATCGGAGGCGAGCGCGCCGCGCACCGACTGCTCGAAGCCGCCGGTCCAGGGCGCGATGCCGCCGGCGTCGAGGTCGTGCGGGAACATGCCGGGCAGCCCGTCGTCGTGCGGCGACAGGAACGAGACGCGCAGGCCGGCCGCGCGCGCCCGCCGCATCACGTTGTCGAGCGGCACCTCCCACGGGTAGTGGTTGTTGCGCACGCCGCTCTCACGCGGCGGCACGCCGGTCACCAGCGCCACGTAGCCGGGGTGCGAGTAGCTGGGGAACGACGCGCTCGCACGCGCGTCGACGCCGCGGGCGCGCAGGCCGTCCAGGAATGGCCGCCCGTACGAGGCGTCGAGGCGCAGCCCGTCGATCATGACCAGCACCACGCGCCCGGACAGCCGGCGCGTCACCGGCGGCTCGATCACGGGCGGCGCGTTGACCAGCGCCGGCCGGCGCACGTTCAGGCTGGGCATGAAGTCGGCGGCCGCCTGCCCGCAGAACCACGCCAGCGCCCCGGCCGCCACCATGAGCACGGCGGCGAAGGCCATGGTGGCGAACACCTTGGGCAGGGGCCGGCGCGTCACGGTGGAGAGAGCTTACTTCGCCGAGGCCGAGCGCGTGTGCAGCTCTTTATAGCGGTAGTACTGCGCGAGCACGAGCTTCACATAGAGCTGCGTGGTCTCGTACGGCGGCACCCCGCCCCAGCGCGCCACCGAGCCGGCGCCGGCGTGGTAGGCGGCGATCGTCAGCACCAGGTCGCCGTCGTACTTATTGGCCAGGATGCGCAGCAGCCGCGTGCCGCCCATGATGTTGGCGCGCGGATCGTGCGGGTCGGACACGCGCATGTCCTTGATCACCGACGGCATGAGCTGCATGAGCCCGCGCGCGCCCGCGGACGAGACCACGCGCGGGTCGTAGCTCGACTCGACGTGGATCACCGCACGGATGAAGAACTCGGGCATCGCGTAGAGCTCGGCGGCCTCGTGGATCAGCTCGTCGTAGCGGGCGAAGCGCGCCTTGGTCGTGTCCTTGGCCGGCACCACGTCGCAGCGCTCGCAGCCGCCGCGGCGCGCGCCCGCCTTGCCCGGGCCGGTCTTGTAGACCTTCTTCCACTTGCCGCTGCCCTTGCCGCGCGGCTCGATATTCGTGAAGTGCACGACGCCGTTTGCGTCCACGTACTGGTAGATGTCGGCGCGCGCGGGCGTGGCGACGGCCGCGAAGGCCGCCACGAGCACCAGAGCAAGCAGCGCGCGCCGCATGCGTCGAAGTGTAACGGGAGCGACGGCCGGGCGCAAAAGCAGTATCGTTCTCCGCACCTACCCATGCATATCGAGACGGACTACCTGGTCATCGGCTCGGGCGTCGCGGGCCTCTACTTTGCTCTGGAGGCCTGCAAGCACGGCAAGGTCACCATCGTGACCAAGCGCGCGCCCGACGACGCCAACACCACCTGGGCGCAGGGCGGCATCTCGGCGGTGCTCGGCGAGGACGACGACTTCGCCAGCCACATCGCCGACACGCTCAAGGTCGGCGACGGCATCTGCCACCAGGACATCGTCGAGATGTGCGTGCGCGAGGCGCCCCAGCACATCCGCCGCCTCGCCGACGAGTACGGCGCGGTGTTCGGGCGCGAGCCGGGCGGCGACTTCGAGCTCGGCCGCGAGGGCGGACACTCGGCGCGCCGCATCGTGCACGCCAAGGACGCCACGGGCCGCGAGGTCGAGCGCGCGCTCCTGGCCGCGGTCGCCGAGCGCTCGGATCGGATCACCGTGCTGCGCGATCACATGGCGGTCGACCTGCTCTCGATGGCCAAGTACGGCGGCTCGGAGGGCTGCTTCGGCGCCTACGTCTTCGACACCACCACGCAGGTGGTCAAGACGGTGGTCGCGCGCGCGACCATGCTGGCCTCGGGCGGCTGCGGCAAGGTCTACCTGTACACGACCAACCCCGACGTCGCGACCGGCGACGGCATCGCCATGGCCTACCGCGCGGGCGCGCAGGTGTCGAACATGGAGTTCATCCAGTTCCACCCGACCTGCCTGTACCACCACTACGAGAAGTCGTTCCTCATCTCCGAGGCGCTGCGCGGCGAGGGCGGCGTGCTCAAGCTGCAGAGCGGCCAGACCTTCATGGAGCGCTACCACGAGATGAAGTCCCTGGCGCCGCGCGACGTGGTGGCGCGCGCCATCGACAACGAGCTCAAGCGCACCGGCGACGAGTTCGTCGTGCTCGACATGACGCACCTCGCGCCCGCGTTCGTGAAGGACCGCTTCCCGATGATCTACGCGCGCTGCCTGGAGCTGGGCATCGACATCACCACCCAGCCGATCCCGGTGGTGCCGGCGGCGCACTACCTGTGCGGCGGCGTGGTCGCCGACGAGCACGGGCGCACGTCCATGCCCAACCTGTACGCCATCGGCGAGGTCGCGATGACCGGCCTGCACGGCGCCTGTCGGCTGGCGTCCAACTCGCTGCTCGAGGGCATGGTCTTCGCCAAGCGCGCCGCCGACGACGTGCAGCACGTGACCGCGGTGCGCCCGCCCGGGATCGCCCCGTGGGCCGCGGGCGCGGCGACCGACTCGGACGACGCGGTCGTCGTCTCGCAGAACTGGGACGAGATCCGGCGCCTCATGTGGAACTACGTCGGCATCGTGCGCACCGACAAGCGGCTCGAGCGCGCGCGCCGGCGCATCGAGCTCATCCGCGAGGAGATCCGCGAGTACTACTGGAACTTCAAGGTCACCGGCGATCTGATCGAGCTGCGCAACCTGGCGCTGGTGGCGCACCTCATCATCGAGTCGGCGCGCCGGCGCAAGGAGTCGCGCGGGCTGCACTACACGCTCGATTATCTGGCGAAGGATGTGCGCTGGCAGCGCGACAACATGCTGCGCCGCGGCGACGGCCCGTTCGCGGCGTAGGGGGGAAGGCGATCGGAGGGATCTAGAAGTAGACCGTGAAGCCTGCGGTCCCGAAGACGTCGCCGGCGCCGAGCACGAAGCGGGTCGCGCCGCCGGGCGTGGTCACGCCGCCGTCGTCGCCCGCGATGCTGATCGCGAGTCCGACCTCGAAATGCACCGCGAGGTGGTGGTTGATCTGCAGCTGCGCACGCGCCGGGAACTCGATGTCTATCTGCGTCGCGGTCAGGTTCATGCCGCCCGTGTTGGTGTCGTCGGCCGACGCGAACATGAAGCGGCCGCCCATCATGAAGTCGCCGATGCCGTGGTGGAACAGGTTGAAGAAGCCGCCCGCGCCGAGCACGAACGCGGTCTGCGACTCGGCGCCCTCACCTTCGGGCGTGAAAGTCACGAAGGCAATGAGGCCCGTGAGCATGAGCTTGGGGCTGAGGTGGAAGGCGATCTCGGCGGCCGGGAGGCCGAGCAACGTCACCTTGGCGCCGATGCCGAACGCCGAATGGCCGAGCTCGCCATACTCGGCGTCGACGTAGCCGCTCGAGGCGTCGGCGCTCGCGCTGCCGGTGCTGGCGGAGCCTTCGGCCGACACCGAGCCGGAGGCCTCGACCTCGGCGCTGCCTTCGTCTTGTGCGTGAGCGAGCGGCGTCGCCAGTAGTGCCGCCTGCATGGCCAGGATCGCGATGATCTTTTTCATGGTCGTCTCCTCGCCTTAGTTGATCTGCCAGATGAAGCCGGCAGAGCCGACGACTTCGCTGTCAGCAAAGAGGTTGATCTCGGTCCCATTGCCGGTGTCGATGAGCAGGCCGAAGAGCAGGTTGAGCGCGAACTTCTCGGTGACCCACCACGTCGGGCCTATCCCGAGCTCGATGGCGACCCCGGTGTTCGAGTCTTCGACGCCACCGACCTCCGCCGAAGTTCGGATGATGTCGAAGCCACCGCCCACGTTGAGCTCGAAGCCCTCGGCGTACATGATCGAGTAGAGGCCCAGGATGGCGAAGTTCAGCGACGAGTCGGAGAAGTTGTCCGCGCTGGTCTGGTCGTATCCGATGACCGCCTCCAGGCTGAGCTTGGGGATGACCCAGTAGCGCGCCTGGATTCCCGAGGCCCCCGCGATCGTCTGATCGAAGCCGATACCGAGCTTCCCGGCTCGATCTTGCGCCGAGGCGGTCCCTGCACTACCCAGCCACACCGCGACGCATAGAATCGTCGCCGCCAGTCCTCGCTTCATCGTGTCCTCCTGGTTTGCATGCGCGCCGATCATCGAGGCACCAGGACGCGGGGGCAAGTTTCCGGCGGGTGACGTGGGCCTCCGTTCACGCCGCACCACGTGAACGCGCGGACACGCACCCACCGCAAGTGGCTGGATTCACACACGCGGCCGGCGCTGCCGGGCCGGCACACGTTTCGCTCTAGTGAGGCTTCGTCTTCATCGCGAGCGCGTAATTGACGGACGGCCACGCGGCGCGATGAGCCCCCGGTTGCGTTGTGCAACCGGGGGTTGTTCTTTTTCGGGTGCCGCGTCCGGGTTAGGCTCGCGCCATGCTCACGCTGCCAGGTTCCTGCCACTGCGGTCAGGTGCGCGTCGCGTTCGAGACCGAGGTCGCGCCCGAGGCGCTGCCGGTGCGCGCGTGCACGTGCACGTTCTGCCGCCGCCACGCCCCGCTGTACACGTGCGACGCCAAGGGGCGCGTGGTCTTCGAGATCGGCGAGCCCCAGATCGCGTCACGCTACCGCTTCGGTCTGGAGAGCGCCGACTTCCTCGTGTGCGGGCGCTGCGGCGTGTTCGTGGGCGCCGTGATTGCCCGATGAAGGCGGCGCGCTCGCTGTGATCAACCTGAACGTGCTCGAGGCGCGCGATCGGTTCGTGCAGCCGGTGCAAACGATGAACTTCGACGGCGAGGATCTCCAGACGCGCGTCGCACGGCGGCGCGCACGCTGGACGCCGGCCGCGGTCCGCTAGCAGCCTGTCGCTGTAACGGGGCCGAGCTTCGGTCTCGGAGGTCAGGCCATGAGGGTGTTTTCGGGCCCGTTACCCATGTGCCTGCACGGCACATGGGTAACGGAGTTCTTGAGGACCCCTATCGAGGGGCGCAAGGCATTCAGGCCACGCTCGAAGGCGCGTGAAGTTCGAGCACGAACCTTGGCTCGCGCGCTCCCGGTGATCGGCGCGTGATCAACCGGCGAGCGGCCAGGCGTTCCGCTGAGGCGCATCGAATCCGTGTAGGCTCGCGCCATGCGGCTCTCGCGACTCGCGCACTCCGCCGGTGCGCTCGCCGGCTACGTGGATCTGTTCGCCGGACGCTACCGCCGGCACACCGAGGCCGACGAGCGCCTGTTCGCGACCGCCGACGATGGCTGGCGCGTGGCGCTGCACCGCTACCTGCCCGCCGCGGACGCGCCGCGGCGGCGCCACCCGGTGATCCTGTGCCACGGGCTCGCCGCGAATCGCGTCGGCTTCGATCTCGCGCCCGAGGTGTCGCTGTCGCGCCGCCTGGCCGCGCTCGGCTTCGATGTGTTCGCGCTCGAGCTGCGTGGCCACGGCGACAGCGATCCCGCCAGCCTGCGCGGCGCGCGCCGCTGGGGCTTCTCCTTCGACGACTACCTGCGCCGCGACGTCCCCGCTGCCATCGACGCGGTGCGCACCCTGACCGGCGCGCCGCGCGTGCACTGGGTCGGTCACTCGATGGGCGGCATCCTGCTCTACGCTCACCTCGCCAGCGGCGGCGCCGCCACGCTCGCGTCGGGCACCGCCATCGGCTCGAGCCTCGACTACTCGGCGTCGGCGAGCGGCTTCCACCGGACGCTCAAACTGCGCCGCCTGGGCGCGTACATCCCGGCGGTGCCCCTGGGCGGCGCCATGGTGCTGTCGGCGCCGTGGGCGGGCCGCTTCGGCAGCTCGTTCGAGCGCTTCAACCTGTGGCCCGAGAACGTCGCGCCGCAGCTCGTGCGCACGCTCCACGCGAGCGCCTTCCACACCGTGTCCACGGCGGTGCTCCTGCAGCTGGCCACCGCGTTCGAACCGGGCGGCCTGCGCTCCGCCGACGGCACGCGCCGCTACCTCGACGATCTGCGCGCCGCGAAGGTCGAGACCCCCGTGCTCGCGCTCGCCGCCGATCGCGACGAGCAGTGCCCACCCGGTGCCACCGAGGTGACGCTCGACGCGCTGCGCGGTCCGACCCGCCTGGTCGAGCACGGCCTCGCGCACGGCCACGGCTCGCACTACGGCCACTTCGATCTCGTGATCGGCCGTCAGGCGGCTCGCGAGGTGTGGCCCACCCTCGAGGCCTGGCTCATCGAGCACGACGGCGTGCGCGCCGCGCGCTGAGCGCCTCACCGCGGCCAGGGCGTAACGGGCGATGCATGTGCTGCATGGGGAATTACGCCTCGCCGAGTGAGGCCCCCACCTCGCAATGATGCGGTCTGACCTCAGCTAACGGCCCCTAAGCCTGGGAATTTACGCACACCCGGGCGCGGCTCGCGTCGTGCAATATCGCTGGAGTTCATGCGTACCCTGCTCTGCCTGGCCTCGTCTCTTGTTCTGGTGGTCTCAGCCTGCGGCGACAACGGAGGGCAGAGCCACGACGCCGCCCCCGCCGACGCGTCCGCCGACGCGCCGCCGCCGCCGATCGACGCCGCGCTGGCGGCGCCGGCGTTCCGCAACGTGGTCACGCTCCCCGACGACGTGCTCGCCCTCGAGGCGCTCAAGCTGCTCGGCTCGGAGGACCTCGGCAGCACCGAGCGGTGCAACGGCTGCCACACCATGATCAGCCCGCGCCTGCGCAAGTGGGAGGCGCTGGGCGTCGAGTCGCTGTCGACGTGCCTGACCGATCTCACCGTCGCGACACCCGAAATCGCCAAGACCATGGTCGACTGTCTGCGCGCGGACCCGACCGACCCGACGACGCCCTTCCAGACGCCCAAGCTGGGCCCGTGGAGCGGCGCGGCGCACCTCGAGTGGTTCAAGTACACCTTCCAGAAGGCTTACCCGACCACCTGGGAGACCGAGCTCGCCGCGTTCACGGATCGCGTCGGCATGCCGCAGGGCAGCAGCCATGCGGCGTTCACGCAGGCCGAGTTCGACATCGTCGCCGAGTGGTTCATGCGCGGGCTGCCGCTCATCGACGTACTGCTCCACGACGAGCCGGCGCCCGACGGTTGCGTCCCCACCATCTCGGTCGACGTCGGCGACCACGTCGCCGCCATGAAGACCACCGGCTGGGGCGCGGTCAACAAGGAGAACGGCATTCTCATGCACGGCTGCGCGGGCGCCACCGACCCCAAGGGCTGCCTCGCCGAGTACCCGCGCGCGGGCGCGTCGCCGTTCTCGATCGGCTGGGAGGACGCCCTGCCTGGCGCCAAGCTGCGCGTGCTGCGCACCAACAACTACCGATCCTCGTACTGGACGCGCAGCTCCGCCGACGGCCGCTTCGTGGGCCACGGCGCCTCGAGCGGCGGCATGAACGCGGCTTTTGTCGATCTGCAGAGCGACGCGGTGATCCCGGCCAACGCGTTCTACGACCCGGGCTTCTTCCCCGACAACTCGGGCTTCATCTTCCAGGCCAACGACGCGCACCTCTGCGGACAGGGCGTGCTGACGGCGAGCCCGACGAGCGTCACCTTCAACGAGCCGGGCTGCTCGAGCGCGACCAACATCGGGCTCTACCAGCACGTCTCGGCCGCGCTGGGCGGTGGCGACTACTGGGCGGTCGCCGGATCGTTCGTGAGCGATGACGGCGGCAAGGAGGCGACCTTCCAGGAGCCCGACTGCGACTTCAACAGCATGGCGCGGATCCGGCTCACGCCGATGGTCCACGACGGTACGCAGTACGTCGCCGGCACGCGCGTCTCGGTGACCACGCCGTTCGAGGGCGACACGATCATCTCGCCGTCTTCGGAGCTCGTCCTCAGCCGCGTCGCCGGCCCGAACGGCAAGCAGAAGGGCTTCGAGCTGCGCAAGGTCGTCGCGACGCCCGACGGCATGGGCGGCTACACGGTCGCGCTGCCCTCGATCGCGACCTACTGCATGGCGGGCGGCAAGCCGTCGTTCTCGTTCGACGAGCGCTACATGGTCATGCACCACTACGTCGACGACAGCGCCGCGGTGAACCTGGGCTTCTCGGGTCCCGACGATCCCGGCTTCGCGGCCTACAAGTCCGCGGGCGCGGCCAACCTGTTCCTCGTCGACGTCGTCACCGGCGCGCGCACGCGCATCACCAACATGAAGCCGGGCCAGTACGCGTTCTCGCCGCACTTCCGCTCGGATGGCTGGATCTACTTCATGGTCCGCTCGTCGAGCACCGCGACCGAGTACATCGTCGCCAGCGACGCCGCGCTCGTGCTCGGCGCGGCGCTGTAGCCGACCCCGGGCGCCAGCCCCGGACGATTGCGCGGTGACCCGCTTGCGCACGCAGCTGGTAAAGGATCCCGACGCGTTCTGCGCGATGCTGGCGCCGGGCTATCCAAGGTCGCAAAATTCCCCGACACGCCTATGATCAGGCCGACAAAGTCGTGGGAGGCCTAGGTGGCGGAACCAGTCGCTGGGAAGCACCGGGGTAAGGGCATCGATCTCGACGATGTCGGGGACGCGAGTCGGTTCGGCAAGCGGTACGACGTGCGCCGCGTGATCGGCCGCGGCGGCATGGGCGTGGTGTACGAGGCCTTCGATCGCGTCCGCGATGCGCGGGTGGCGCTCAAGACCATGAAGCGGCTCGACGCGGCGGCTCTGTATAGCTTCAAGAACGAGTTCCGGGCGCTGGCCGACGTGGCGCACCCCAACCTGGCGGCACTCCACGAGCTGGAAGTCGCTGACGATCAGGTCTTCTTCACCATGGAGTACGTCGACGGCGTGGACTTCCTGACCTGGGTCAGAGGGGTCACAGGCGACCCTTCAGCCATCGACGTGACGTCCCCGACCGTGACCCCCGAGGCGGACACCATCCAGGGCGGCGCGATCGAAGCGGACGTCGGGCGCGTCGCCACGCCGCGCTCGGTGACGGCGATCGACCTCGATCGGTTCCGCGAGGCGCTGCTCCAGCTCGTGCTGGGCGTGGCGGCGCTCCACGCCGCCGGCAAGCTACACCGGGACCTCAAGCCTTCGAACGTGCTGGCCACCAAAGCGGGACGCATCGTCGTCCTCGACTTCGGCCTGGTCGCCAACCTGGAGCGCGAGTCAGATCATTCCATCGAGCACAATATCGTCGGCACCCCCGCGTACATGTCGCCGGAGCAGGCGGCGATGAGCGAGCTGTCCGAGGCCAGCGACTGGTACGCGATCGGCGTGATGATATTCGAGGCGCTGACGGGTGAGATCCCGTTCCAGGGCCCACCGCTCAAGATCCTGCTCGCCAAGCGGGCCCACGAGGCACCTCGGGCGCGCGACCTCGTCCCGAGCGTGCCCGCCGACCTCGACGAGCTGTGCGCGGCGCTGCTGCGGCGCGCGCCGACCGAGCGTCCGCAGACCGACGCCATCCTCGCTCGCCTCGGCACGAACGCCTCGCGCATCCCGCGGCCGTCGCCGCGCGAGGTCGTGGCGCGCACGATGCCCACCATGGCGGCCACGTTCATCGGGCGCGCTTCGCACCTGGCCCAGCTCTCCGCGGCCTTCGAAGCCGTGCGCGGCGGGCGACCGGTGGTGGCCTATGTGCACGGCAGCTCGGGGATGGGCAAGAGCCTGCTGGTGCGGCGGTGGGTCGATGCGCTCGTGGCTTGCGGTGGCGCCGTCACGCTGTCCGGTCGGTGCTACGAGCACGAGTCGGTCCCCTACAAGGCGCTCGACCCCATCGTCGATGCGCTGAGCCGGCATCTCATGAAGCTGCCGCGTCACGAGGCCGACGCGGTCCTGCCGAGCGAGATCCACGCACTCGTGCGGCTGTTTCCGGTCCTCAACCGGGTCGAGGCCATCCATCGCGCGCCGCGCCGCACCCACGAGATCCTGGACCCGCAAGAGATCCGTCGCCATGCCGCCATGGCGCTGCGAGAGTTCGTCACGCGGCTCACGCTGAGGCGGCCGCTCGTGCTGTGGATCGACGATCTGCAGTGGGGCGACCTGGACAGCGCCGCGCTCATCCACGAGCTGATGCGGCCGCCCGCGCCGCCGCCTTTTCTGCTGGTCGTGAGCTACCGCACCGAGGACGCGGCGGCCCCGCTCGTCGCTTCGCTGCAGGAGGCCCACGCGCGCGATGACTCGATGGGCATGCGCCTGATCAAGGTCGGGCCGCTCACACCTGCCGATGCTCGCGAGCTCGCGCTGAGTCTTCTCGGTGCCGACAACGGCGACGCGGCGATGCTAGACATTGCCGCCACGATTGCCGACGAGTCGCGCGGCAGCCCGCTCTTCGTCGACGAGCTGGTCCGGCACGTGATCGCGGGCGAGACGCTCGCGACGTCCGCCGTCGGCACCACCCTGCGGCTCGATGACGTCGTGCACGCGCGCGTCCTGGCGCTTCCCCTGGACGCCCGCCGGCTGCTCGAGGCCATCGCCGTCGCGGGCAAGCCGATCGCCCGCACCACCGTCGCTGCCGCCGCCCGGCTCATGGGTGAAGGTGAGACCACCGCCCTCGCCCTGCTGCGCACCGACCGGCTGGTGCGCTCGTTGCGCACGCGCGACCGCTTCGACGTCGAGACCTACCACGACCGGATTCGCGAGACCGTGGTGACCCGCCTGGACAGCGAGGCGCGAAAGGATCTCCACCACCGCCTCGCCGTCGCGCTGGTCTCCGATAGCCACGCCGACGCCGAGTCGCTCGTGGTGCACTTTCGCGAGGCCGGCGACACCCGCGAGGCCGCCGAGTTCGCCGTCACCGCGGCGCAGAAGGCGGTCGAGGCGCTCGCGTTCGATCGCGCCGCGTCCCTGTGGCTGATGGCGCTCGAGCTCCCCGAGATCGCGCCTGCGGTGGCGCGCGATCTCGAGGCCAAGCGAGGCGATGCGCTCGCCTGCGCCGGCCGCGGCGCCGAGGCCGCCGCGGCGTACCTCGCCGCCACGCACGGCGCCCTGGCCGGCGATCGTCTCGAGCTCCGGCGACGGGCGGCCGAACAGCTCTTGCGCAGCGGACGCCTCGACGAGGGCATGCGGGCCATCCAGGAGGTGCTGGCGGCCGTCGGCATGAAGATGCCGCGTCCGTGG
>JBKJOI010000328.1:0-16740 GCA_046595695.1 Haliangiales bacterium
TCTTCGACGAGCCGAACGTGGACATCGGACGCTTCTTCCAGGCGTAGGCCAAGGACGCTCCAGGCCAAGGACACATCATGACCAAGCCCGTTTACATCCTCGGCGGTTACCAGACCGACTTCGCCCGCAACTGGACGAAGGAAGGCAAGCACATCTCCGCCCTCATCCGTGAGGGCGTGCAGGGCGGCCTCGCCGCCACCGGCCTCGAGCCGCGCGACATCGAGGTCGGCCACGTCGGCAACTTCGCCGCCGAGCTCTACGCCATGCAGGGCCACCTGGGCGCGTTCCTGGTCGACGTCGACCCGGCGTTCTCGGGCATGCCGACCGGGCGTCACGAGGCGGCCTGCGCGTCGGGCTCGATCGCCGCGCTGGTGGCGTCGGCCGAGATCGAAGCCGGCCGCTATGACTGCGCGATGGTGGTGGGCGTCGAGCAGATGAAGACGGTCAGCCCGGCGCAGGGCGGCGACTACCTGGGCACCGCCGCCTGGTACGAGCTCGAGGCCAAGGGCGTCGAGTTCCCGTTTCCCAAGCTGTTCGGCCGCCTGGGCGACGAGTACGACAAGCGCTACGGGCTCAAGGACGAGCACCTGGCGCACATCGCCGCGGTGAACTACGAAAACGCGCGGCGCAACCCGCGCGCGCAGACGCGCACCTGGTACATGAACGAGGAGCACGCGTGCGGCGGCGGGCAGTACAACGCCACCATCGGCGGGCGCATCAAGATCAGCGACTGCTCGCAGGTCACCGACGGCGCGGTCTCGCTGTTCATCGCCTCGGAGAAGTTCGCCACCGCGTACGCCAAGCGGCGCGGCGTGCAGCTCGCGTCGATCCCCAGGCTGCTCGGCTGGGGTCACAAGACCGCGCCGCTCACCTTCGACGCCAAGGTCGCCGAGAGCGAGGGCCAGCCGTTCGTCCTGCCGCACACGCGCGCCGCGATCGTCGACGCGTTCCGGCGCGCCGGCATCGCCGACTGCTGGCAGCTCTCGGGCATCGAGACCCACGACTGCTTCACGACCTCGGAGTACATGGCCATCGATCACTTCGGCCTGACCGCGCCGGGCGAGTCGTGGAAGGCCATCGAGGCGGGCGTGATCGACTTCGGCGGCAAGCTGCCGATCAACCCCTCGGGCGGCCTCATCGGCGGCGGCCATCCGGTCGGCGCGACCGGCGTGCGCCAGCTGCTCGACGCGGCGCTGCAGGTGACCGGCCGCGCCGGTGACTACCAGGTGCCCGGCGCCAAGACGTTCGCCACGCTCAACATCGGCGGCAGCGGTACCACGACCTGCGTGTTCGTCGTCGGCGCGTAGCCGGCGCGACCGAAACGCCGCGAAAACGCCACCGAGCTCCGTCTGTCCATTCCGCGGCTTCCCTCTAGGAGCCCCGCCGCAGGGCGGCCTTGCCCATTCATCGACCGTACCCGTAGACTCTTCGGGAGCGGAGCGGGTTCGAGGGCCCGGTGTATGGAAGACCTACGGCGCGTCAACGCGCGCCTCAACGAGACCGATGACCCGTTGGCCCTGCTCGTGGGGCTCGTCGCCCATGTCCCGGTGGCCTTCCAGGTGTTCCGCCTCGACGGCACCTGCGTGCTGGTCAACCGCGCCTTCCGCGAGCTGTTCGGCGCCGAGCCGCACCCCGACCTGAACGTGCTCGGCGGCAAGCCCGGCGAGGGCGGCTTCCAGGCGCTGTTCCGCCGCGCCTGCGGCGGAGAGACCGTCTCGGTGCCGGACCGCTGGCACGAGCCCGACGATCTGCGCCGGCTGGGCATCACGAGCGGGCGCCGCCTGGCGCTCGAGGCGACGCTCTTCCCCATGCTCCAGCTGAACGGGGCGCCGCGCTACGTCGCCGCCTGCTTCAAGGACGTATCGGCGGCGCGCGAGCTCGGCGAGGTGGCGCTCACGGCGCTGCGCGCGAGCGAGGCGCGCTTCCGCACGCTGGTGGACTCCTTCGACGACCTCATCTACACGGTCGATCGCAAGCTCCGCTGCACCGGTGCCTTCGGGCGCTGGCTCGAGCGCAACCGCCGGAGCTCCGAGCAGTACGTGGGCAAGCCGCTCGCCGAGCTGGTCGCCGGCGGCTACGAGGACGTGCACTGGCAGGCGCTCGCCGGCGCCAAGGTAACCTACGAGTGGACCACCGACGGCGCCGACGGGCCCCGGCACTTCCACAGCTGTGTGTCGCCGCTGCACGCCGGGGACGGCGACGTGATCGGCCTGGTCGGCGTCGCCCGCGACATCACCGAGCTCAAGAAGGTGCAGGCGCAGCTGCTGGTCTCCGACCGCATGGCCTCGGTGGGCATGCTCGCGGCCGGCGTGGCGCACGAGCTCAACAACCCGCTCGCGTCGGTGATGGCCAACCTGGATCTGGTCACGCGCGAGATCGCCGCCCTGGCGCTGCGCGAGGGCCTGGTGACCGATCTCGGCGAGACGCTCGAGGAGCTGCGCGACGCCGGCGAGGCCGCCGCGCGCATGCGCGAGATCGTGCGCGACCTCAAGGTCTTCTCGCGCTCGAGCACCGACGAGGAGCGCCGGCCGATCGACGTGAACGCCGCGCTCGAGGCGGTCTCGCGCGTGGCGCTGAACGAGATCCGCCACCGCGCCCGCCTGGTCATGGACCTGCGCAAGGTGCCGCGCGTGCTCGCCAACGAGGCGCGCCTCGGCCAGGTCTTCCTCAACCTGGTCGTGAACGCGACGCACGCCGTCCCCGAGGGCAACGCCCAGCACCACGAGATCCGCCTCGCCACCAGCGTCGACGCGCGCGGCCGCGTCGTCATCGAGGTCAGCGACACCGGCTCGGGCATGTCGCGCGAGCTGCAGGCGCGCCTGTTCACGCCCTTCTTCACCACCAAGCCGGTGGGCGCGGGCAGCGGCCTGGGCCTGTCGATCTGCCACCGCGTCGTCTCGGCCCTGGGCGGCGAGATCCAGGTGTCGAGCCGGGTTGGCAAGGGCAGCACGTTCCGCGTGTTCCTGCCCGCCGAGGGGCCCGAGGTGGTGCTCCCCGCCATCGAGGCCGCGCCCGCGCCCCCGGCCGCGGCCGATCCGCACCGCGGCGCCGTGCTGGTGGTCGACGACGAGCCGATGATCAGCGCGGTCGTCCGGCGCACCCTCGCCGCGGCGCACGACGTGACCGTGTGCAACAGCGCCGAGGACGCGCTGGCGAAGATCGTCGCCGGGGCCCGCTACGACGTGATCCTGTGCGACCTCATGATGCCGACGATGACCGGCATGGAGCTGCACGACGAGCTCTTGCGCGTCGCGCCCGAGCAGGTGTCACGGATGATCTTCGTGACCGGCGGCGCGTTCACGCAGCGCGCGCGCGAGTTCCTCGACAGCACCGCGTGCGAGCGCCTGGAGAAGCCGTTCAACCCGCAGGGCCTGCGCGCGCTCGTCGGCGCGCGGGTCAAGCGCCGGCCCTGAAAATCGGCGTCCTCGCCCGCGCCACGCACCGATTCCGCTAGTAGACTACCGGGTCGCATGGCGACCGACCGATCCGACCGCTCCGAACGCAACGATTTCCTCCGCGACATCATCGACGCCGACCTCGCGGCCGGGCGCGTCACCAAGGTGGCGACGCGCTTCCCGCCCGAGCCGAACGGCTACCTCCACATCGGGCACGCCAAGTCGATCTGCCTGAACTTCGGCCTCGCCCGCGACTACCGCGGCACCTGCAACCTGCGCTTCGACGACACCAACCCGACCAAGGAAGACGTCGAGTATGTGCAGTCGATCGAGCACGACGTGCGCTGGCTGGGCTTCGAGCCGACCCAGGTGCTCTACGCCTCCGACACCTTCGGCCGCATGTACGACCTGGCGGTCAAGCTGATCCAGGACGGCAAGGCCTACGTCTGCAGCCTGAACGAGGAGCAGATCCGCGAGCACCGCGGCACGCTCGCCGAGCCGGGCACGCTGTCGCCGTTCGCGTCACGCTCGATCGCCGAGAACCTCGAGATGTTCGCGCGCATGAGGGCGGGCGTGTTCCCCGACGGCGCGCACGTGCTGCGCGCGCGCATCGACATGGCCGCGGCGAACATGAAGATGCGCGATCCGCTGCTCTACCGCATCCGCCACGCGCACCACCACCGCACCGGTGACGCCTGGTGCATCTACCCCATGTACGACTACGCGCACCCGCTCGAGGACGCGTTCGAGGACATCACCCACTCGATCTGCACGCTCGAGTTCGAGAACAACCGCGAGCTCTACGACTGGGTGATCGAGCACACCGGCGTGGCCTCGCGGCCGCGCCAGTACGAGTTCGCGCGCCTGTTCCTCGACTACACCCTCATGAGCAAGCGCAAGCTGCTCCAGCTCGTCGAGGACAAGCACGTGCACGGCTGGGATGATCCGCGCATGCCGACGATCGCGGGCATGCGCCGGCGCGGCTACCGCGCCGAGGCCATCCGCGCCTTCTGCGACCTCATCGGCGTGGCCAAGAACAACTCGGTCGTGGACATCGGCAAGCTCGAGTTCGCGGTGCGCGACGATCTCAACCGCGTGGCGCCACGCGCGCTGGCGGTGCTGCGCCCGCTCGAGGTCGTGATCACCACGCTCGCCGAGGACGCGCTCGAGAACATCGACGCGCCCAGCTTCCCGCCCGATCACGGCCAGCCGGGCACGCGCCCTGTGCCGCTCGCGCGCACGATCCTCATCGATCAGGACGACTTCCAGGAGACGCCCGAGCCGGGCTACCAGCGCCTGGCGCCCGGGCGCACCGTGCGCCTGCGCTACGGCACCTGCGTCACCTGCGACCAGGTCGTGAAGGACGCGAGCGGCCGCGTGGTGCAGCTGCGCGTGAGCCACTTGCCCGAGACGCAGGGCGGCAAGCCGCCCGCCGACGGCCGCAAGGTGTCGGGCGTGATCCACTGGCTGGCTGCGCAGCACGCGATCGCGGCGGAGATCCGCCTCTACGATCGGCTGTTCAAGACGGCACGCCCCGAGGAGGGCGGCGATCCGATCGCGCACCTGAATCCGGCCTCGCTGCAGGTCGTGCAGGGCTTCGTCGAGCCGAGCCTGGCCGGCGCCGCGCCGGGCAGCCGCTTCCAGTTCGAGCGCGTCGGCTACTTCGCCGTCGATACCGTCGACAGCAAGCCGGGCCGGATGGTGTTCAACCGCATCGTCGGGCTGCGCGAGGCCACGGTCGAGGCGCGGCCGGAGACGGGCGCCGCGAGCGCGGCGAGCGGCGCCGCCGAGCCCGCCGCGAAGAGCGGCAAGGTCAAGACGCGCCCGCCGAAGCGCTCGGGCGCCGAGTTCCGCGCCGAAGCGCGCGTGCGCGATCCCGAGCTGGCTGCCGCGTTCGCGCGCTACCGCGGCGAGCTCGGCCTGCCCGAGTCCGACGCCGACCTGCTCTCGGCGGATCGCGCCATTGCGGCGCTCTTCGACGCGACCGCGGCCGCGAGCGGCAAGCCGGCCGCCACCGCCCGCCTGATCGTGAACGAGCTGGCGCGCGTGCTCGGCGAGCGCGAGCTCGACGCCGTGCGCGCGACCCCGGCCCAGCTCGGCGCGCTGGTGACGCTCATGGAGGCCGACACCATCACCGGCGCCTCGGCCCGTGAGGTGCTGGCCGTGCTCGTCGATCAGGGTGGCGATCCGTTCGAGATCGTCAAGGCGCGCGGCCTCGCCCCCATCGCCGACACCGGCGCGCTCGAGGCGCTGGTTGACGACGTGCTGGCCAAGAACGCGGCGAAGGTCGCCGAGTTCCGTTCGGGCCGCACCGGACTGCTCGGCTTCTTCGTCGGCCAGGTGGTGCGCGCCTCGCAGGGCAAGGCGAGCCCGCAGGCGGTGCAGGAGATCGTGGCGAAGCGGCTGGCTTGATCGCGCGCGGCAGCGGGCCGCAGCCCCCGATCGATTCGGTCCGGTTCTATGACCGAATCCGTCCACTCGAAAACCCGCGCTGCACCCACGATCCGGGCATGCGAGTCACTAAAACGATCCTCGTGCGCCTCGCGGTTCCACCGCTCGCGCTCTTCGTGCTGGCCTGCGGCTGCGCGTCCAACACCGGCAGCGGTGACGACGACGACGGCCCGGGCGGCGTCGACGCCGGCCCGAGCATCGACGCGCCGCCCGGCGAGCCGTGCGCGACCGGGCTGGGCGGCTGGACCGGCAGCGACAACTTCGCGGCGTCGCAGCAGCCGCCGTGTGGCTTCGCGGCCGACCAGGTGCCGCTGTTCGTCGGCATCGGCTGGGACGACAACGGTGACGCCGCCGGCATGACCTGGGCGGTGGGCGTGCACAAGCAGAGCGGCACCCACGCCACCTTCTTCATGACCTCGACCTACGGCTCGGCGCCGCAGGTCACGACCGCGTGGAAGAGCGCGTTCGCCGAGGGCAACGAGATCGGCAACCACACCGTCAGCCACCTGCCCAACCACGGCGGGCGGACGTTCACGTTGGCGCAGTGGCAGGCGGAGATAGGACCCGCCACCGACTTCCTCACCGGCGCCGCCGCGGTCGTGCCGAGCACCGAGCTCTACGGCTTCCGCACGCCCTACCTCGAGTACAACGACGCCACGCTCGCAGCGGTCCAGCAGAACGGCTTCCGCTACGACTGCAGCATCGAGGAGGGCTACGAGGACGACCAGGACGGCTCCAACTACTTCTGGCCCTACACCCTCGACAACAGGAGCCCCGGCCACACCGTGCAGGTCGAGTGGATGGACCTGGAGAACCCGATCAGCGAGATTGAGCCGCACCCGGGTCTGTGGGAGATGCCGGTCTACGCGGTGATCGCGCCGCCCGACGACAAGTGCGCCGAGTACGGCGCGCCGCCCGAGTTCCGCAAGAAGCTGCAGGAGCGGCAGAGCTGGTTCGATCCCGTCGGCGGCAAGATCACCGGCTTCGACTACAACCTGTGGGCCTCGAAAGGCCTGGGCGGCTTCGAGATGACCAAGGCGGAGTTCCTGGCCACGCTCAAGTACACCTTCGACCTGCGCTACGCGGGCAACCGCGCGCCCTTCCTGATCGGCGCGCACACCGCGTACTACGTCGACGCGTGGAGCGCGAACGCGGCGGGCACGCCGCTCGCCGCCGATCGCCAGGCCGCGATGGAGGAGTTCGTCGAGTACGTCCGCAGCAAGCCGGGCGTGCGCGTCGCCTCGCACGCCGAGGTGCTCGAGTGGGTGCGTAACCCTTCCACGCTGTAGCGCGTCCCTCCGCCCGCTCCCGCCGTTTCGCCCCCCTTCTCCCGTCTCCATGTCACCTCGCATGCCGTGACGATTTTCGGCGGCACTCGTGAGCGAAACGGGCCACTCGCCTGACCACCGCCCTCGTAGGTTGGGCACAAGCGGAGGTGGTCATGAGGGTGGTGTATCAGCTCGTTCCACGGATTCTTCTCGGCGTCGTCGCGGCCAGCGCGGTGACGCTCCTCGCAAGCGAACGCACGGCCCATGCGCAGGCCCAAACGGGCGCGGTGCAGGGGCGGGTGCTCGACTCTGCCACCGGCCAGCCGCTCGAGGGCGTCACGGTGGTCGCGACCTCGCCGGCGCTGCAGGGCACCCAGGCCGAGGTCACCGACGACACCGGCTTCTACCTCATCCAGAACCTGCCGCCCGGCTACTACGAGATCGCCTTCTATTACGGCGAAGCGCAGGTCCACCAGCCGGGCGTGCGCGTGCTCATCGGCGGCACCACGCCGATCAACCTCAAGCTCGACTCCTCGACGATGAAAGGCGAGTCGATCACGATCGTGCAGAAGGCGCCCGCGATCGACGTCGGCTCGACCAAGCAGGGCACCAAGATGGACCACGAGTTCCTCGACAACGTGCCGCAGACCGGCCGCAGCTTCGAGGGCACGATCGGCTCCGCCGCCGGCGCGCAGGACGATCTCTTCGGCACCTCGTTCTCAGGCTCGACCTCGGTCGAGAACAGCTACGTGATCGACGGCGTCAACACCACCGGCCTCACCTTCGGCACGGTCGGCTCGACGCTGCTCACCAACTTCATCGAGGAGATCGAGGTCATCACCGGCGGCTACGACGCCGAGTTCGGCCGCTCCACCGGCGGCATCGTCAACGTGATCACCAAGAGCGGCTCGAACGAGTTCCACGGCTCGGCGTGGGTGAACTACGCGTCGGGCGCGCTGGCGCTCACGCCCGAGGGCGTGTTCACCGCCGGCTCGTCGCTCTCGGCTGACAGCGAGCTGCGCTACGAGACCGACTTCGGCTTCGAGCTGGGCGGTCCGATCATCCCCGACCGGCTGTGGTTCTACGTCGGCTTCGCGCCGGTCATGCAGTCGGAGCGGGTGACGCGCCGGGTCTCGGCCCAGGTCGACCGCGCCGGCGCCGTCGACGACGATCCGCTGACCAACTCCAACGTCGGCTGCGAGCTGACCGGCTCGTGTGAATCGGACGGCATCCCCGACCTCGCGCCCGGCTCCGACTTCCCGCTCTTCGAGGAGGTCGACCGCGACGACTTCGTCGTCTCCAACTCGACCTACCAGTTCACCGGCAAGCTGAACTTCGCCGTCAGCCCGGATCACCAGGGCTCGGTCGCGCTGACCGGCTCGTCGATCACGGGCGTCGACCTGCTCTCGGTGGACGGGACGCCCACCGCCACGCGCGCGCAGAACGACGGCCTGGTCACCGACGGTGCGGCGCGCTGGATGTCCAAGTTCAACAACAACAAGACCGAGGTCAGCGTGGTGCTCGGCTGGCACCGCAGCCAGAACGAGATCTCGCCGATCACCAGCACGCTGCCCGACAGCCCGGGCCTCTCGACGCGCGAGACGCCCTCCATCGAGGTCCAGAACACCGACCTCGGCTCGGTGGGCCGCAACCGCGACAAGCGCGAATCGGACACCGCGCTGCGCTTCTGCACCGACGCCGACCCGATGGTCGCCGACGCCTTCCCCGGCATCCAGAACTGCCCGCTGGTCAGCTACCGCTACGATTCGCTGGGCGCGCTGCAGGACATCGAGGAGGAGCGCTACTCGGGCAAGGTCGCGGTCACCCAGCGGGTGCGCTTCTTCGGCCACCACCAGCTCAAGCTCGGCTTCGACGGCGAGAACAACTTCCTCACCGACAATCGCAGCTACACCGGCGACGTCTTCTACGTCGGCCTCGAAGACCACTGGGAGGTCACGCGCTACGTCGGCCTCGCCGACTCGGGCGCGAACGTCTGCGGCTTCGACTCGGAGACCGGTGAGCCGCGCGCCTGCGACTACCTCGACGAGCTGAACGTGCACGGCCAGACGGTCTCGTGGGCGACGTTCGTCCAGGACAAGTGGGACATCCTGCCCAACCTGCGCCTCAACATCGGCATGCGCTACGAGCAGCAGAGCCTGAAGTACGCCGAGGAAGTCCAGGGCACGGTCGATCCGGTGACCGGCGGCGTGCGCGGCGAGGACGCGATGAACCTCAACCAGCTGTGGGCGCCGCGCGTCGGCCTCACCTACGACTGGACCAAGGAGGGCCGCTCCAAGCTGTTCGCCAGCTACGGCCGCTTCTACGAGGCGCTGCCGATGGATCTCAACCAGATCGCGTTCGGCGCCGAGACCAGCTACGTGGCCAGCTACGACTGGGCCGCGCAGTGCGGACCCGCGCCGGCCTCGGCGGAGAACGAGCCGCGCCTGCCCTCGAACCCGGCCAACTGCCCGAGCCAGCCCTCGGCCGACGCCATGCCGATCGCCGACGCCCGCCTGGGCGGCTCGAGCACGCTGGTCGTGCCCGGCCTGCAGGCGCAGCGCCTCGACGAGATCCTGCTCGGCGCCGAGTACGAGCCGTTCGAGGACATCACCGTCGGCGTCTCGTACCAGAACCGCGCCATGGGTCGCGTGATCGAGGACGTCTCGGTCGACGGCACCAACACCTACATCCTGGCCAACCCGGGCGAGTTCGACGAGGGCGCCGAGGCCGACCTGCAGGCGCGCGTCGACGGCATGAGCGACGGCCCGGACAAGGACGCGCTCGAGCGGCAGCTGAACGATTTCCGCAAGCTGCGCCTGTTCGACAAGCCGCGCCGCAACTACAACGCGCTCACGCTGCACGGCCGCAAGCGCTTCTCGAACAACTTCTTCGTGCAGGGCTCGTACACGTTCTCGCGGCTCGAGGGCAACTACCCGGGCTTGTTCTCCGACAACAACGGCCAGCTGCTGCCCAACATCACGTCGCAGTACGATCTGTTCGAGCTGCTCGGCAATCGAGACGGCCGCCTGCCCGCCGACCGCCCGCACATCGTCAAGCTCGCCGGCTTCTACCGGATGAACCTCAAGGAGGCCGGCGAGGTGACGCTGGGCCTGAACGCGCGCGCCCAGTCGGGCAAGCCGATCGAGGTCCTGGGCAGCCATGCCTGGTACGGCGGCAACGAGGTGTTCATCCTGCCGCGCGGCGCCGGCGGGCGGACCAGCTTCGTGACCCAGGCCGACCTGCGGGTGAGCTGGGGCCGCAAGCTCAGCCAGACCACCTTCCTGAGCGTCTACGTCGACTTCCTGAACGTGTACAACAGCACCACCGAGACCGAGGTCGACAACGTCTACACGATCGAGAACGTGAACCCGATCGTCGGCGGCGGAGCCGAGGACCTCAAGCACCTCAAGCGCCAGGACGAGTCGGGCGCCGAGACCGGCACGCCGGTGTCCAAGCAGCTCAACTGGCGCAACGCCACGAGCTACCAGGACTCGCTGACGGCGCGCCTCGGGCTCACGCTGTCCTTCTAGGAAGCGCCCCGCAGCACCGGCTCCACCCGCTCGCCCCCCCGCCACCTTCTCCACTCCGCCACGCCACGGTACCCGTGGCCGTGATCACGCGCCCACCGGCCGGGTCGCGAGCGGCGGTGCGGCGGTGCGACGCACATGTCACCCTGCAGCGTGGGTAGCCCCTCCAAGCCGCGCTTCGGCGATCTCCTCGAGTACCTGGCCGCACGCTTCACCACGCGCGCGCGCCCGCGCCTCGGTGGCACCGCGCCCGGCGACGCGCGCTGGCTGGTCGAGCTGCAGCGCAACGCGGGCGATCCGCCGCCGCCCGGCTGCGCCTGGCTCGACGAGACCACCATCACCGATCTCGAGCTGCCGCTGGTCTTCGCCCAGCTCGATCGCGCGGTCACACCCACGGGTGCACAGCTCGCCTGGCGCTGGCTGACCGCACCGGCGCAATCGCTCGAGGTGCTGGAGCGACGCGAGCGCGGGCTCGCCTGGATGGCCGCCGATCCGGCGCGGCGCGCGCGCGTGCAGGCGGTGCTGGGCCGCGCGGCCAGCGACGACACCGCGGTCGTGCCGCTGCTCCTGTGGGGCCAGCCGGCGCAGCTGCCCGCGAGCGAGCTGGTGTTCCGGCTGATGGCGCTGGCGCTGCTCGTCGCGGTCGGCCTGTGCTTCGTCTCGCCCTGGTTCGTGCTGGTGGCGATCGGCTTGCTCACGATCAACGTGCTCGTCGACGACCGCGTGAACAGCCAGGTCGCGCGCCAGGCGCGCGGCCTGGAGATGCTCGGGCTCGTGCTCGCGAGCGCGGGCGAGGTGGTGCGGCGCGACCTCGGCCCTGCCGAGCTGGTCGCCGAGCTGCGCGCCGAGCTGCCCGCGCTGGCGGCGCTGCGCCGCCGCGTCGCCATCCTCGCGTTCCGCGACCCGCTCGAGATCACCGACCTCTTGCGCGCCGCCTTCCTGGTGCGCGTGATCGCGCTCGCCGGCGCCGTCGACGACCTGGTGCGCGAGCGCGACCGCCTGCGCCGCGTCCTGTGCGCGGTCGGCGAGCTCGACGCGTTGGCCGGGGTCGCCACCCTGCGCGCCGAGCGCCAAGGCCTGTGCGTACCCGAGCTGCACGTGGGCGCCGCCGCGCTCCTCGTCCACGACCTACGCCACCCGGCCATCCCCGCCGCGGTCGGCAACGACCTCGCCCTGCGCGACGCGGCGCTGCTGCTGACCGGCAGCAACATGTCGGGCAAGTCCACCTTCCTGCGCGCGATCGCGCTGAACGCGGTGCTCGCACAGTCGCTGCACACGACCTGGGGGCACTGGCGAGCGAGCCTGTACCGCGTGGTCGTGGCGATGCGCGTGAGCGACGACACCGCGCTCGGCATCAGCACCTACGCCGCCGAGGTGGTCTCGGTGCGTCGCCTGGTCAGCGCCGCCGACGACACGACCGCGACCACACCGGCGCTGCTCGTGCTCGACGAGCCGTTCCGCGGCACCAACCCGGCAGCCCGCGTGCCCATCGTGGTCGCCGTGCTCGAGCACCTCGCGCGCGGCGGGACGGTCGCCGCGGCCACCCACGACCTCGAGGTGGCGGCGCGCCTGTCGCCCCGCTTCCTGCGCGGCTTCTTCCGCGAGCGCAGCCTCGACGCCGAGGGCGGCCTCGGCGAGGGCTTCGACTACCGCCTGCGCCCGGGCACCGCGCCCTCGACCAACGCGCTCGCGCTGCTGCGGCGCGCCGGCTATCCCGCGGAGCTGGTCGCCGCGGCCGAGGCGGGCCTGCCCGCACCGACCGACGTGGCGGCGGTCGCCGCCCGCTGAGCATCGGATCGTTCGTCCGCCCATTGCGTTCCGCCGGCGCGCCGCGGTCACCGAGGGCGACATCCTCGGGCCCAGCGAGGCCTTCCGCCGGCAGATGGACTACTACGCGCATTCCCGCCGCCAGGCCGAGATCCTGGAGCGGCTGGCCGCGACGCAGCCGACGACGCTCGCGTGCATGCACGGCAGCGCCTGGCGCGGCGACGGTGGCGCGCTGATCCGTGCGCTCGCGACCACCCTGGCGGCGTGAGCGGTTCGCCGTCGGAGCATCATCCGGAGCGATGAACCATCGCGACGAGACTCACACCGCGGCTGCCGCCACGTTGCTCTCCCGTCGCTGCCGGCGCGGCTCTCTCCGTCGCTGCCGCCGCCCCGGCGCGTGACGCACCGCGGTATCGCGCGCGCTCCAGCACACGTGACCGAACCGTGACCCAATCATGTCGGTCCGTCGACGTGGCGGCAGTCACAGTCTCGCTATGCGATACGAGGATTACTACGAGCTCTCCGAGAAGCATGGCTGGCGTGCAACCGATCTCGACTGGGATCAGTTGAAGCGCGAACAGGACGCGGGCCTGGTCAGCGACTTCGATCGCAAGGCGCTCGAGGGCACCACGGTGATCGAGCACGGCGTGCCCCACTACGGCGAAGTCTGGACGATGGTCGAGCAGCTGCGCCAGAACTGGGAGCTGTGGCAGTTCACCACGCTCTGGACCGGCGAGGAGCACCGCCACTCCTTCGTGTTGAAGAAGGCCTGCGACACGCTCGGCTTCACCGAGCACATCGCCGACGACCTCAAGAAGGTGAAGGAGTTCCCCTTCGCCGCCACGCAGAAGGCCAGCTGCCCGACCGACTGCTACCGCTCGGTGCCCGGCATGCTCGCCTACACCGTGATCCAGGAGCTTGGCACCAACAAGTTCTACGGCCTGGCCTCCAAGGAGACCAAGTCGCCGTTCATGAAGCGGATGTTCCAGCTCATCGCGGGCGACGAGATGCGCCACCACGTGTTCTACCGCGAGGCGCTCTCCGAGCTGCACAAGGCGAGCAAGGACAAGGAGTGGTACTCCGACCAGGTGTACTCGGCCACGCGCAACTTCAAGATGCCGCACCTCATCTATGACGTGCAGATGGGCTTCTTCGAGAACGGCGAGTGGTCGATCGGCACGCTCGGCAAGGTCGCCTTCAAGGCGCAGCTGGCGCGCTGCTTCGCCTTCGACGCGCGCCTGCTCGCGCGGCTCCTCGGCGACGGCGCCGCGTACGAACTCGAGCGCAGCGGTAACCGTCCCGCCGCGGCGCGCGCGTAGAAGTCGCGCCCGCGCCCGCTCCTGTCCTGCTACCAGCCGGGCAGGAGCATGTGGCACATCAGCTCGGGTGACACGACCGACTGCGCGCGCATGAACGCGTCGGCCTCGGCGACCAGCGCCGCGCCCTCGTCGCCACCGAGCACGAGGCCCAGGCGGCGGCTGGTCGCGGCCACGTAGAGCTTCATCTCGACGGCCGCGAAGGCGGCGTGGGCGGCGCGCAGCTCGGCGACCGCGCGCGCGGGATCGCCGCTCTGGTGGGCGCAGGTGGCGCGCAAGAGCGCGGCGAGCCCCGCGCCCCAGCCGACCTTCTGCCCCTCGATCTCGCGCGCCGAGCGCGTCGCCAGGGCGATCAGCCTGGCGCGCTCGTCGGGGCGGACCACCGCGGCGGCGAGCGCGGCGCGGCCCCGCAGGAACCAGCTCTCGATGAACACGCTCTGGATGCGCAGCAGCATGCCGCGCTTGAGCTCGCTCCACATGCCCTCGACGCGCGCGTGGGCCGCGTAGGCGTCGCCGACGTAGAGATCGATCTGCGCGTGCGCGAGCAGCTCGTAGTAGTGGGTCAGCTGGATCGGGTGCTCGGCGCCGCGCGGCATGGACACCGCCTGCACGTGCGCGCGCGCCTCGGCGGGCTGGTCGAGCACGAGCCAGACGATGTTGGCGCGCCAGCCGCGCAGCCCGCGCTGCGCGTAGACGTCGCCGCGCTCCTCGGCCTCGCGCAGGTAGATGGGCACCAGGCGCACCAGCTCGCGCGTCTCGCCCAGGTACCAGGCCGCGGCGGTCAGGAAGAACTCGGTGAGATCCAGCTCCCAGCGCACGTGCGTGCACTCGTCGCGCAGGATGCGCTCGCCCTCGCGCATGCGGTCCCAGCACTCGCGCCAGCGGCCGCACAGGAACGAGGCCAGGCCGCCCGAGACCACGGCGAGCCCGCGCAGCGGCGTGTCGCCGGTGCGCTCGCTGATCGCGAGCGCGCGCTCGCGCAGCGCCTCGAGCTGCTCGCGCCCCTTGGCGCCGGCCAGACCCAGGTAGCCGAGCTCGAGCGAGAACGCCATGCCCACGTGGTGCGGCTCGCCGCACGCCAGCGCCTCGCGCAGGTGGCGCATCTGCAGCACCTTGCCGGCGATCGGGCTCACGAAGGACATGCCGCTCGACACCGACCAGAGCACGTCGATGCGCTGCATCAGCGCGCGCGGCAGGTCGGCGTGCTTGCGCTCGACGAAGTCGAGCCCGCGCAGGCGCAGCACCAGGCGCTGACCGAGCAGCGACACCATGGCGCCCAGGCGCGTGCGCGGCAGGCGCGTGCCCACCGCCGCCAGCACCGCGCGGCTCTTGACCAGGCCCTCGGCCAGCCGCCCGCCGCGCAGGAGCTGCTCGAGCTCCAGGCGCTCGAGCTCGAGCTTCTCGTCGGCGGGCGCGCCGTCGGCAGCGAGCGCGAACACCGCCGCCGCCTTGTCGAGGCTGCCGGCGTGCGCGAGCGCGTGGCCCAGACGCGTGCGCATGGTGCGACGCTCGAGCTCGTCGTAGCTACCGTGGGCGATCGCGATGTCGTAGAGCTCCGCAGCGCGGTGGAAGGCGAAGCGCTCCTCGGCGGCGACCGCGGCGGCGGCGGCGGGGCGCGCCGCGCTGGCCAGATCGCCGGCCTCGGTGAAGTGGCCGACCAGCGCCTCGTGGTCGCGCTCCGCCTCGGGCGCCTCCGCGAGCGCCGCGGCCAGCGCGGCGTGGATGCGCCGGCGCTCGACGTCGCTCAGGCGCGCGACCACCGCGGCGCGGATCTTGTCGTGGTAGGTCTCGAGGTCGGCCGGGCCGTCGCCGGGATGGCGCACGCGCAGCAGGCGCTCGGCGCACAGGGTGGCCAGCGCCGAGCCCTCGCCGCTCAGGCCGGCGGCGCGCAAAGCGACGTGGCTGCGCAGCGGCCGCCCCGCCGCCGCGCAGACCGCGAGCAGCGCCTGCGCGTCGTCGGAGAGGCGGTCGACGCGCACGCCGACCGCGTGCTCGAAGCTGAGCGCCGGCGCGGGCGCGACGGCCGGATCGCCCTGGCCCACGCGCGCGAGCTCGGCCAGGAACAGCGGGCTGCCGCCCGACTCGCGCACCACCGTGCTCGCCCACGCGCCGCCGCCATCATGCAGCGACTCGACCAGCTCGTGCGCCTCACCGTCGGTCAGCGGCGACAGCGTGAGCTCGCGGATGGGCACCGGCCCGTGGCCGAGCGCGGCGTGGCTGCGACGCAGCGCGGCGAGCAGCGGCGTGACGTGCTCGTCCTCGCTGCGGTGGCAGATGATGAGCAGCACCGCGGGCGCGTCGGGGTGGTAGAGCAGCTCGGCGAAGAAGGTGCCGCTGTCGGCGTCGCCCCACTGCACGTCGTCGATGGCCACGACCACCGGGTGGCGCTTGGCCATGCGGTCGAGCAGCACGCGCAGCGCGCCGAAAGCGCGGCGGCGCAGCTCGAGCGGATCGGGCGGCTGGAACGCGCGCACCGCCGGCTCGGCCACCGCGGGCACGCGCCGCAGCACCGGGAACAGGCGCGCCAGCGCCGCAATGTCGCGCGGCAGGATGTCGTCGAGCTCCGCGGGCGACAGCCGCATGAGGTGGGTCGCCAGCGAATCGACGACGGTGTCGAGGGTCTTGAACGGCACCGACTCGCGCTCGTAGCAGCGCCCCTTCAGCACCACGGTGTCGGCGACGGCCGTGGCCTCGTCGAGGAACTGGCGCAGCAGCGAGCTCTTGCCCATGCCCGAGGCGCCGCGCACGAACACCGCCACGCAGCGCCCGTCCCCGGCACGGGTCTCGGTGAGCGCGTGCCGCAGCGTGGCCAGCTCGGCGGAGCGGCCGACGAACGGCGCCGTGCTGAGGCTGCGGACCAGCTCCTGCGACGCCGCCGAGGGGCCCTTGCCCAGCGCGGCGAGGATGGCCGCGCCGTCGGGGCGCAGGTTGGGATCCGGGTGCAAGAGCGCCATGCACAGGCGCTCGAGCTGCTCGGGCGTGCGCGGATCGAAGCTCCGCGGCGGCGGCAGCCGAC